>DAOUZE010000404.1 GCA_030665765.1 Filomicrobium sp. | reverse complement strand
CTGTTGAAATAACGGAAGGGATTGCGCATCGCCGGAGGCTACGGAATGCCTCTCCCCGGCTCAAGCTAATTTGCTCTGACAATGCCCTCGCGGTGAGGCCGCATCCGCCTGACGTGGCTGACGCATTCCGGGTGCGCGAATGCTATAGAGGCGGCAGGATTTGGAGCAACCGAGAATAGATTTGGGCGCACGCAGCTTTCGCAAGATGAACGGACTCGGCAACGGGCGGGCGCGTCCTGGCTGTAGCGGAGCGGAGCCCGTCTTCGACGGTGGAATGCCTGCCTACAACGAAGCTGACTTCCCGCACTGAGTGATCGTGAGATTAAGGGTCTCAAACCGCAGAGCGAAATCCGAGTCGACACTATAAACGGTTCCGTTTGGCACGCTTTTCCAATCCCGTTCTTCCGTCAACGGCTCAGATGCCACTTCCACTGAGCGATAGTGGACACTGGGTTTATGTTGGACATGGGGCTTGCCGCAGACGGGGCAGATGAAGGTATGGTCTCGCTTGAGGAACCATAGGGTGCGACCGAGCCGCGAGCCGACGAGGCGCTGGCCGTCGGTAAGCACAATGTTGAGGCCGACTGCCGCATCTGGATCGATTTCCCGGCACCAGTCGATGATCTGCCTGAGGCCCCGCCGCACCGTCTCCAGGAGATCTGACTCGGGATTGTGGGCGCACAATGTCAGGAGATAGTAGAATATGTGCTCACTATCAGTTTCGCCAAGGATGCTGTCCCGATGGATCGGGTCCATCGCCTCAAGAAGTGGCTGACGTACCTTGTCGAAATGCGGCACGGTGCCGTTGTGGGCGAATATCCAGCGGCCATGGGCGAACGGATGGGTATTTTCGATAGACGCGGGCCCTACCGTCGCCCGCCGAACATGGGCAATAACCGTGTGCGCATAGACGCACGCCGCCTTCTTCTGGAAGTGCTCACCGTGATAGGCGGCCCAGGTCCTTTTCTCGATCAGCGGGGCGCCGTCGGCATAGTCAGCCACGCCCCACCCATGACCATGGACTAGACCCTCCTGATCCCTGCGGCTCTGCTCCATCAGCGCGTTCTGAGCGTGGACAAGACTGCATTCGACGCGAGTGGGCTCGTTTGCACGTAATGCGTATAGTCGACACATGATCCTGGTTTCCAGCTTCGAGAATTAATCACGCATCCTGCGCCGGTGAGTCATGATCCAAGTCAAAATCTATAGGAGCGACATAAACACAATGCCTTCCTCCCAGTCATCGGTTTATGAGAAAGTCGGAAATGCGCGCGGCCATCCCCATCATTGGACAGATTGAGGTTGCTGTTTCAAGAGCTGAGCGGGCCCGGCTGAAACTCTTGGCCGAAAAGAGGATCGCAGACGAACCCCACCTGTCGTCCATCACGCGTTTCGGACCGCGAGTTCGGACCGGGATCGAGTCCGGTCCGGCGCTGCTGATCGATGATCAGAGCGAAATTGCTCTTTCGGGAACGCCAGAAGAAGGGTTGTTCGAATACCGCCTCGCGCTACTAGCCGACAGCGATGACATACTAGTCCTCAGCGGGGATCGGTGCCCCGACTTCGAGAGATATCTTTCGCGCCTTCTGGGCATCGGGAGGTTGGATGTGCTGATAGCCAGGAATCCAAATCCTGGCCAGAGATGCCCGATGCCGCGCCGATGTGCCGAGCAGAGGAAGATATTGCAGCATATTGCTGAAGTCGCCCATAGGGCGGGACGCCTTTCAATAATCCCAAATGTCGCGACGGGCCATGTCTGGAATCTCGCCCAGAAGATTGCCGAAATCTCAGGCGCCAAAATTTTCATAGCAGGACCTCCACCACGGCTTTCGAGGCAGGTCAATGACAAGCTGTGGTTTGCTGAGCGAGTGAGGGAAGTCTTCGGTCGGGAGGCCCATCCGCCGTCCTACTCGGCATTCGGTCCGGCGGCGCTCGCGGCGCGCGTGCGAGACTTGTCCCGGGACTGTCAACGAGTGGTAATCAAGGTTCCCGACAGCGCAGGTTCAGCTGGGAACCTCGTGCTCGACTCCGAGGGGCTGCGGCATATGCGTTTGGCGGAATTGCGCTCGCGGCTGTCCCGTCTGCTCACGACCTTCGGATCGGGCTGGACTTTTCCTCTTATGGTGGAGGTCTGGGAAGGCCCTATCGTCTCAAGCCCTTCAGTCCAAATCTGGATTCCACATCCGGAGGAGGGTTTGCCGGTTGTGGAAGGATTGTTCGAGCAGACCATAGAGGCTGACAAGGGAGAATTTGTTGGGGCGACCAGGATCCATCTTTCCCCGGAATGGCGAGAGCAGCTCGCCCGACAAGCGAGCCACCTAGCTATCTTCCTTCAGGAGCTTGATTACTTTGGCCGTTGCAGTTTCGACTCCGTCATCGTCGGCAGCAACTATGACAAAGCGAAGCTACACTGGATAGAATGCAATGGGCGCTGGGGGGGTGTCTCCATCCCGATGACACTCTCGAACCGACTGGGCCCCGCCGCGTCGAATTCGGAAATCGCAATCGTGCAACGGACCAAGCTCGACGTGACGGCAAGGCCATTTCGCGATGTGCTGTCTCTCCTCGGGGACATGCTATTCACACCGGAACAAGGCCACGGGGGGGTAATTCCGCTCACGCCCGCTGGCTTTGAACGCGGTGCCGGCGTCCACTTCATGACGATCGCCGGTTCATTGGACCGCGCCAAAGACTCGGCAAGACGGGCGCTCGAACTAGCAACTGGGTGCTGAGCTAGATGGGACGATCTTCTGTCTGAGGAGGGTCAAAGGCAGCCGTGTGCGCCCGGCAGGGCAATGTCCCGGTAACTCGGACAGCACTGCGGTTCGTCGCCGATTAGCATCTTCGGATAAGACCGATATCGTTTAAGCGCGACCGCTTCCCGCCAGAAATCATCCGCCACGCGATCTGGCTCCATGCCAGGTTCACACTGTCCTTTCGGCATTGTCAGACAAACCTGAACTAGCCTGCGAAGGTGCTCGTCTGAGACGTTCAAGCAGCCAGCTGACGCCACTCGACCAGGGCGGCAGAACGATTTCGTTTGAAGATGTCGCGAGGGTTGAGGTGACGGTCGAGGTTGGGCATTGTCAGAGCAAATCGGCTTGAGCTGGGGAGAGGCATTCCCTAGCCTCCGGCGATGCGCAATCCCTTCCGTTATTTCAACAGCTCGCCCGAGGTAATCCGCCTCGTGGTGATGATGTATATCCGTTATCCGCTTTCGCTGCGACAGGTCGAGGATCTCTT
>DAOUZE010000452.1 GCA_030665765.1 Filomicrobium sp. | reverse complement strand
GCATAAATGCTGATCCCTTCGGGCAGTGAGTCGTCAAGAGGATAGATCTCGTTGGCCTCTTCTGACGACAGCGTCTTGATGTACGCAACTTCGCCACCGCCAAGCTGTTCCAGCTCGTCGGTACTGATGCCTTTTCTAACTTCCATCTTCTGTTCCATCACGCCACTTCCTCCATCCACCGCGCTGCCCTTAAACAGCAAGCAACAGCGCCCCATCCCAAGTTTGCATCATAAATCTGGTCAAATCGGCACGTTTTTCCGGCAAAATCTTAACGAACACGCAAAGACATGTTCGAATGATTCGATCCATGTCGCCATGGTCCGATGCGAGATCTGCCGACTGGTGTGGCTAGAGCACACTCCCGCCCCTGGTGTCGCCGATCTCGATTCGCCTAACCATCCTATCTGGCTCCAGCTTGACGAGGTCAATCTCCAGCAGGCCGTTGTTTAGTTCGGCGCTGCGAACCTCAATTCCGTCGGCGAGAACAAACGTGCGTTGGAACTGCCGTGTCGCGATTCCGCGATGCAGGAACTCTCGTGATTTGTCGTCGGCCTGTCGACCGCGAATGGTCAGTTGGTTGTCTTCCAGGGTGACTTCCAGTTGATCGCGTGTAAAACCCGCTACGGCAAGTGTAATGCGTAAGAGCTCTGGTCGGTCTTCCGAAGATACCGTGAAGCGCTCGATATTGTAGGGAGGGTAACCGCCATCGGTTCCCTTGCCGGCCCGATCAATCAGCCGCTCGATTTCTTCAAATCCCAACAGCAGCGGGTGGGACAGACTTCCCATTCGAGTCATTGCACTAAGCCCTTCTGTAAAGCGACTTTTCTGCTCTAACGAAACAAATCAGCAAGGCCCTTCAACGGCTCCCTGCTCACAGCCCCGGAACCCCGGCAGCTGGATCATTTCATGGTATGATAGGAATGCATATGGGCGCGATACGGATGACATTCAAGCCGCCAGCAATCGTGACAAAGGCCCACGGGACGCTGTGCGTGCAGCCGTTTCATTGCGGCGTAATGTTCGGAAACACTTGATTTCTGCACAGCGTTCTTTACATGTTCTCGTATGAAGAGTTCGCGAGAAAAGTTGGATTACATACCTGAGCCTGTAAAGTCCGCCGACGAGCGTATGCGGATCTGCCTGGTGTGCGACAAGGAGTTCCTGAGTACCTGGTCGGGAAACCGCGTTTGCAAGCGCTGTCGTGCCAGTGCGACCTGGAAACAGGGCTAGCTCCAACGGCCAGTCTGGCGTGGGGAAGTTCCGTAAACATCAGCCACGCAGGACGATTGCCTCCAGCATTAATGTTCGCGGCAGTGTCAAAAATGTGACTGCCGTTTCGATTGTCGCGATCGCTGCCATGGCTGGTGCATCGCCGCCCATTGCGCGCGCAAGTGAAAACGAAGAGGCCGCCGTTGGAACGCCTCCGAAAATCACCGAAACCAGCGCCTGCGTGGTATCCATACCGATGCCGAAGGCGGTTTCCACGATCACCAGTGGAAAAACGACCAGCTTGCCCAGGATCGCAAGCCCGATCGGTCGCGCTGAGATCGCCATCTCCCAGACTCTGATGTTCGCAACGACACACAAAAGCACGATGGGAAGTGCAGCGGCTCCGAGGATATCCGCCAACTCGTTCAGAACTGGAATCTGACCGAGGCCGGTGAAATTGACGGTGAGACCGGCAGCGATCGAGAGCAAGAAAGTATTCCGCGTGAGATCCCGCGCAATTGCGCCAGTGGGCCTACCAGCCTCTTTACCTCGCAACAACGTCACCATCGATGTCGCGATCGCGATATTGGTAACCGGCGCCAGTAACACCACAGTCAATGTGGCGTAGGCCAGTCCTTCCGCCCCATAGATGCGTTCTGCGACCGCTAATGTAATGTACGTGTAGTGCCGGGCGCTGCCCTCAAGAAATGATGTCAGTCGTGGATTGTTAAAACCCGCAAGCCGCCCAACGAACAGAGCGAAAATGAAAGGCGCGAAAAGACCTGCACATATAACGACAGCGAATTCTCCGATCAGGCTGCTTGAAAATTCGAGCCTTGTCGTCACATCGAACAGCAGGGCTGGGAAAAGGACCCATTAAACAAGGCCTGTCTTTCAGGTTCCAGAATTCGACACTTGGAATACCCCCTGATCCAACCCGTGTCCAAGGACAAATAAAAGGAAGATTGGCACGATGATCAGCATAGGCTTGAATCTCATGTGCGGGCTCTCGCACAGCTTGCGTGCGGAATATAGCAAGTTATTGGCATCCGCCCTCGCGATCCTGCCCGCCTAGTCGTCTGATGTTCGATCTATTGACGCTTCAGCCCGACATCTTTAATCGGCCATAACAGTAGCCACCGCGAAAGTTGCGCGAGAGTGTCGGTCGCTGCCGGCAAAGCTCGGCCCATAGACAATCAGGAGACCTTCCCGCTGCGCCAACGGCTCAACAAAATCCTGCTTCTCATCACCGAGGATTGGTTTGCGCTATCGCATTTCCAGCCGCTGATCGCCACCTTGTCGGAGATCGCCGATGAGGTCGTTGTGGCAACGCGTTCCTCCGGTCGGATAGGTGAGATTGCGGCTCTGGGGGTACGCGTCGAGGAATTCGACTTTCGCCGCTCCACTCTCAATCCACTGCACCAGGTGGGCACCGTTAGGGGGATCGCTCGGCTTATCCGCCAGGAGGCCCCCGATGTAGTGCACGTCGTAGCCATGCAGCC
>DAOUZE010000535.1 GCA_030665765.1 Filomicrobium sp. | reverse complement strand
TGCAGCTCGAGAAAACCTAAGACGAGCGATCCAGCCAAACCCAAGAGCGATGAGGAGAACGCTGTTCCCATGCCGGCGAGGGGCGCAGCGAGACCGACTTTGAGGTCGGAGAACAGCGCGACATTGTCGGAGGCGTTGGTGTTGAGCGTCTCGATCGCGGAACCGACGGATTGGATGGTCTGGAGCAAGCCCCAAAAGGTGCCGAGCAGACCCAGAAACACCAGAAGGCCGACCATATAGCGGCCTGTGTCCCGCGCCTCGTCGAGACGTGAGGCAATGCTGTCCATAATCGAGCCTAACGTACTCGTCGACAGCGACAGCACGCCAGTCCGATCACGCAGCAGGGCAGCCATCGGCGCCAGCAGGACCGTCCGGTGGGAGATCGAAAGACCGGGGTCAGCTATGCGGAAGGCATTGACCCATCGGATCTCAGGGTAGAGGCGGATGACCTGACGGAAGCAATAGATGATGCCCAGGATCAGCACCGCCACGATGAGCCCATTGAGGCCGGGGTTGTTCATGAACGAGGTAAAGAGTTGCTTGTGCAGGATCGCCGCCAGGAAAGTGACGAGCGTGAGAAAGATCAGCATCCGGATTAGGAATACCCCGGGTGGCGTAAGCATCCTGTGGAGCGGGGACGAGGTCATGTCGGTCTGTCGCTTACGAGCCATTCAAAAACTCCAACGAGGATCGCGCTTTGGCAGCAGGCGAGATTAACCGAAGGTTATGCCAGCGCAAATTGGCAACATCGTGCCCGTCAGGGTACGTTGTTTATGCAGTCGCAGGTGCGGCGGTAAACATCGGCAATAGGGCCTTTTGCAGGGTGCCATTCGTGGCAAGGACTTGACCTTTTTCGAACATCTTGTCGCCGCCGGACAGATCCGTCACGAATCCACCTGCTTCGCGAACGAGCAGGATGCCGGCGGCAAGATCCCACGGCTTGATGCCACGTTCCCAATAGGCATCGAAGCGGCCAGCCGCGATCCAGGCAAGATCAAGCGCGGCAGAACCGGTGCGCCGCACGCCAGCGACCTCCTTGATCACGGTCTCCAACTCGCGCAGGAATATAGTGTGGCCGGGGCGTCCCAAGTGCGGGATGCCGGTCGTGACGAGCGCATCGGCAAGCGACTTGCGCACCGCGACCCTCAGTCGGCGATCGTTGAGAAAGGCGCCCCTGCCCTTCTCCGCGGTGAATAGATCATCGTTTATGGGGTTGTAGATGACGCCCGCGACGAGCTGCCCCTCGCGTTCGAGCCCGATCGAGATCGCAAAGAGCGGAAGCCCGTGCAGAAAGTTAGTTGTCCCATCCAGCGGATCGACGATCCAGCGATGCGACGCATCGACCCCGGCGACCTCGCCACGCTCCTCCATGAGGAAGCTGTAGCCCGGCCGGGCCTTGGCCAGCTCACGATAAATGATGTCCTCAGCCTTATGGTCGGCGGCGCTGACGAAGTTGGCCGGACCCTTGACCGAGACCTGAAGTTGCTCGACCTCACCGAAATCGCGCGCGAGGCTTCGGCCCGCCTTGCGCGCTGCAGAGACCATGACGTTCATCAACGCGGAGGCAGGCATA
>DAOUZE010000279.1 GCA_030665765.1 Filomicrobium sp. | reverse complement strand
CAAAGACGATGGGCGACGAAGGCAAGCTTCCCGCTACCGGAACGGTGGGTGGAAGCGTTCCTGAAATGGGTGCAACGGCTCCCGCCGAGATTGGCGAGCGCAAAAGGATGGGCGACGAAGGCAAGCTTCCCGCTACAGCAGCCGGTAGTGGCGCAACTCCGAAAATGAACCCCAAGTAGGTCGTGCCCGGCTGGGAAACTGAGCTGTTCACCGGCTTAAAAGTCACCCAACAAGATCAGACGACAACCGGATAGGGCTGCCGGCGGACCGGCGGCCCATTCTAGGAACGCGGGCATGTGAGTGAACAACAATTCAGCGCTGGATGCCAACGAGACTACGCACTCACTAGCGGCTCAGCTTTCTACGGATGCCCAGGAGGGTTTGCCCTCTGGCGACACGTAGCCACCACACATAAACAGCC
This sequence comes from Filomicrobium sp., assembly GCA_030665765.1. GTDB lineage: Bacteria > Pseudomonadota > Alphaproteobacteria > Rhizobiales > Hyphomicrobiaceae > Filomicrobium. The sequence continues at coordinate 4,509 of DAOUZE010000279.1, read as the reverse complement.
ACTTCGGGTGCTACGAGGACGTCATGACAACGAGACGATAGTTCACCTAGTCCGTTGTGGCAGCGAGTGCCGTCTTCGTCGTAGTGTTGTATCTATCCTCACATCCTTCCATTGCCGCTGAACATTTGAAGGTCCTTAAGCATGTCAACGGATTACTCAAATCAACCAATTGCTTACCCAGAACAATTGTCACGTGATTTCTTGCGGCTCGGGCGCCTCGGATTTTGGATGCAGGTTATCCTTTTGATTGTCCCGCTTACACTGCTCTTGTACGTTCTGGTCTTAAGGACGCCAGATCCCGCACGCACGTCCTCGATAGATCTCGCAAACTACCTGTCAATTGGAAGTCTTGTGCTTCTCGCATTCACGACTTTCTGGTTCTACAGATATATCGGCCTAGCCAACAAAATTGCTGATCCTGCCCAACGTCCCTCTCGGGATGATGTAACAAACAAAATTTGGATTGGGATCTCGGCAGGATGCATTGGAATCGTTTTTTCTATGATCCTATTGTTTAGTGCGGTCGGGAGTATGCTGTTCACTTTATTGACCCTCCCTCCCGGCGTTGTAATCGCTCCCGCGAGCACCGGTAGTTCGGCAGAATTTGTTACCGCTGCCGATGCCGTGACGCTCTTGTCAGTTATCATTGTTTTGGCGGCTGAACTGATCGTTCTTGGCTTGTCGATTTGGCTACTTTTCCAGGCAACACGTAACTCTAAGGGCGTCGCCAACCCGGCAACCTGAGGTTCTTTTCTTGATTGGATCTGTAGGCCTTGATCGCATGACGTCTAGGCCGACGACATGATAGTTTCCATGGACTTCCTCTTGCCGATCACAATTGTCAATATGCCGTTTAAGAAACGCAACAATGACCCACTTGCAGGGCTTCTCTTCTATCTCTCAGGCTCTCATAGTACTCGCAGCGATCGCGATCATCCTGCTATTCGTAAAGTTCGCGGCGCCCATTCTCGCCCCGGTTCTGCTTGCCGCATTTATTGCCATCGTATCTCTACCACCCTTGCGGTGGATGGTGCAGCATGGCGTGCCGAAGTGGATCGCGTTAGCGGCCATTCTATTTTTGCTGTTTGATTTTGGAAGCATCCTGGCCTTATTGATGACGAGTGGCCTCGAGGGTTTCCGGGAAAACCTGCCGGGCTATCAGCAGCGTTTTGAATTACTGAGTGAGCAGCTTGGCAATTGGTTGGAGGCAGCCGGGATCGAAGGCTCTCGCGCGGCGCTACCAGACATGGTTGACGCTCGGAAAGTTGTGAGTTTTGTCCGTGCAATGCTGGCAAGTGTCAGTAATACGTTAGGCGTCGGCCTGCTTGTCCTACTTACCGTCGCATTCATTTTGGCGGAAGCCTCCAATTTTGGGCCGCGAATAAAAAAGGCTTTTGGTGGATCGGAAACTTTTCAATTCCAATTCGGGCGGGTTCTCGATTCTCTTAGTCAGTACATGTTGATAAAAATAGTTTCCAGCTTCGCGACCGGGCTGGTTGTTTGGATTTTGTTGTGGGTCTTAGGCATCGATTTCGCTGCGCTGTGGGCCATTCTCGCGTTTGTTCTTAACTTCATTCCTTTCGTTGGCGCGATACTTATGATGATACCTCCAGTCTTGTTGGCGACGGTTCAAGCTGACTTGGAGACAGCGTTGCTTGTAGCCGTCGGTTTTATCGCCGCGAACACGATAATTGGAAATGTGCTGGAACCTCGTTTTATGGGCGAGGGCCTTGGCATCTCAACATTGACTGTATTTTTGTCTTTGATCTTCTGGGGGTGGCTGCTCGGCACAATTGGCGTCTTTCTTTCCGTGCCGCTTACTATTGTCTTGATCGCGGTGCTCGAAGCCAATGAGAGCACGCGCCCGCTCGCGGTACTGCTTAGTGCTGATGCCGACAAGAATTCGCTTTCTGACGAGACGTAGCTGGCACAATTGACGGTTGTTTCGCACAGTATGAGGACGCCATGACAACGAGAAGACAGTTTATTCAATCCGTTCCAGCAGCAGGCGCGGCTTTCGCTGTTGCCGGGCACATTGTATTGGACGACTCACCAGCGCGAGCGCAGGGCGCTGCCCCGCTCAAGGGACACTTCCACGCTAAAGGAAAAGCTCCCTCCGAACACACTCTCCGTGTTCTCGCCGAGGCTAAGAAAACATTGCCTTTCTCTGACACAAGGGACTTCGACGAGCAAAAGAAGGGCCTCATCGCCGAGATGAAGGAAATGAAAATCATGGCCGACGCCGGCCATGTCGCCTGGGACAAGGAGCGCTTCAATTTCCTCAACGAGGACACCGAGTGGGACAGCATTCATCCCTCGCTCCTGCGCCAGTCAAGACTGAACCAGAATTACGGGCTCTATGAGGTAACCCCCGGCATCTATCAGGTCCGAGGCTTTGACCTCTCCGACATCTCTTTCGTTCGCGGCAAGACAGGTTGGATTGCCATTGATCCTCTAATCTCGGCAGAGGTGGCGCGCGCCGCGTGGAAATTCTTCCAGGAACATAAGGGGGAGGGTCTGCCGATCACGGCCGTTATCTATTCCCACTCGCACACAGATCACTGGGGCGGAGTGCGCGGGATCGTCAATGAAGCCGACGTCCGAGCTGGCAAGGTTGAGATCATCGCGCCGCGGGATTTCATGGAGCACACGATCTCAGAGAACGTCTACGCTGGGAACGCTATGAACCGGCGACTTTCCTTCCAGTACGGTCAGGTGTTACCGGCAGCGCCACACGGATATGTCGGTCAGGGGCTCGGGCAAGGCGTTTCAGCAGGCGTCGTCGGGCTGATTGCGCCAACTAGAATCGTGGAAGAAGATATCGAGTATATCGAGGTCGACGGTGTGCGCATGGTGTTCCAGAACACACCCGGCACCGAGGCGCCCTCGGAGATGAACACTTACATCCCTGAGATAAAAGCGTTGTGGATGGCGGAGAACGTCACCTCGACGCTGCATAACATATATACGCTGCGCGGCGCGCCGGTCCGTGATCCGCTCCGGTGGTCGAAGTACATCGCTCAGGCGCTCTACCTGTTTGGAACCGAGGCCGAGGTCATGTTCGCCTCTCACCACTGGCCGCGATGGGGCAACAAGCGTGTGCAGGAGATCCTTCGGGCACAGCGCGATCTGTATGCTCACATGAACAATCAGGTTCTGCACTTCGCCAATCAGGGAGTGACAATAAACCAAATCCAAAATGTCTACGAGCTGTCAGAGGGGCTAAAACAGCAATGGCACACACGCGGATATCACGGCTCTCCCGAGCATAACTCTCGTGGTGTGATTCAGCGCTTTCTTGGCTTCTGGGACTGCAATCCAACGACGTTGATCCCGCTCTCACCAGAGGATTCAGCCCCCCTCTACGTCGAGATGATGGGTGGGGCGGAGAAAATTCTGGCGCGCGGGCAGGAACTTTTCGATGCCGGCAAATACAAGCTCGCCTCGGAAATCGTCGATAAGCTGGTGCATGCGGAGCCTGACAACAGGGCGGCAAAGGACCTGCTGGCGGACGTCTTCGAGCAACTCGGTTACCAGCAGGAAAATCCCGGCCTGCGCAACAGCTTCCTTGCCGGAGCCTACGAATTGCGCTCAGGTATCCCGCAAGGCGAACGAGCCGAAACGGCGGGTCCGGACGTGATCCGGGCAATGTCGACGGAACTGTTTCTGAACTTTCTCGGTATCCGTATGGACAGTCGCAAGGCTGAGGGCATGCGTTTCACAATCAACTTGATCACGCCAGATAACGGCGAGAAATTTCTGATTGAACTCGATAATGCGACGTTGACCAATCTGGAGGGATTCCTCGCTGATGATCCAGACTTAACGCTTGTGATCAATCGCACTGACCTGGAACGAACAATGATCGGCGAAGTGGAGCTGGAGAAACAAATCGCCGATGGGACGGCAAAGGTAGAAGGCGATGTCGGCGTGCTAAAGAAGCTCGCGTCTACCATGGTCGATTTCGAGCCGCTGTTTGAGGTTCTGCCAGGTACTAAAACTGCTAAATCACAGATTGCTCAGACGAATGCGTATGAGGTTGTACCAGGGCGGCCTATAGCGGAGTAACTGCAGATCTTTGCCCCTTTCATTGATCAAGGGCGGCTGCTGCAGCCCGCCCTTTTTCTTTCGTGAACCTCATAAATCCGCTCGGGGTCTTGGCTGTGTAAAAACGCGGAGCAGAACCGGCGCGGGAGCATTTGATTCCTAAGCTCCGTTGCAAGTGAGATTAGCGCTCATAGTACCGCGTTCGAGTGGGGCCGCAGCAGGTTCGCGCAACCGACTCATGCGACTCGCGGTTTTGCAATTGACCTCAACCTCCGCAAACCATTCTGACTTTTGATTTGTGCGCCCGACACGACGCGTAACTGAGTTGATCATGGTTCTACTCAAACTTGATCAGCGCACGTTATCACACAGCCAGGGTCATTAGCGGACATTCCGTGCCTACTCAACAAGAGTCCGCTAAGTGGACAAAGAAGACATCGGAGATGTGCGCTAGTGCGGTAA
>DAOUZE010000422.1 GCA_030665765.1 Filomicrobium sp. | reverse complement strand
GGAAACGCGGCTCCCAGTAATTCGATCGGAGTCGCCACGGCGTGCGGCAGACGGATTTCCAATGCACGCAGCGTCAAACCGATTATCACGGCTGGAATTATGGGCGTCTCAAAGGCCAGACCGAAGCGCGAAAGCAGGCCTTGGCCGGTGTTACGCGGCGCCAGCAGCCAAGCGCCGACGGTCACCATGAGTATGGTCATCAGCGCCGTCACTACCGACTGGTGCAGGATGAACTCCGGCGGAAACGCTAATTGCGCCAGAGGAATGCCGTAGTTGCCAACGTTAGCGTAGACGGTCGCCATGGCCATCAACGGACCGAAACTCCGCGGCAACCCCATCAGATTGGAGGCGAGCCAGCCGATCGGGATCAGGACCAGAAACTGCACAAGCGTGAAATAGGCCACCGGCCAGATCTCGCTGACCGGCTGCTTGGCGCTGGCGAGAAAGTGCAACAGGAAGCACGGCATGATAACGAACACCAGTAACCGGTTGATGCTAGCTACGTCGAGTTTGATACGCGCCTGCATCACGTAACCAAGAGCCGCGATAGCGACGATTGGGAAAGTGACGTTGACAGCTATGCCGATAAATAGGTCCAAACGGGCGGCCTCAGATGACGGTCATCAGAGCAAGGTCGGCATCGCCAGATTTTGCACCCGCCGCATTCAGCATGGCGTTCACCTGTCCACCGTGATGGGTATGGTGGTCGAACACATGCCTGATGCAGGACCTGCGTGGCTTTTTCAACTCGCAGCCGACGGCGCTGGAAAAGAGTGTGAGCTCACCGGTGAGAACGGAGTCGGATACACCGGAGGCCCAATAGACAATGACCTTATCGAACCACAACCGCTCTCTTGTAAGCGTCGGCCAGTCCTCGAACCGGGCAACGGATTCTGGAACGCCTACTTGCACTGGCATAGCCGTTTCCGCGATGCGGTTCATCCAAATCATCTCGGCCCAGATCAGATCGTTGAGGGTCGCCTGGATTGGATCGAAAAACGCCCCTCGGTTGCGGCGGCGCTCGGCCTCGCTGAGTCTACTTGCACCAGCATATTGGTTGTCGTTTTGCCAAGCGTTATAAGCGGCCAACTGGCGAACGAAGTTCCGTGAGATCATTGCGAGGTCCCGTAAGCTGAGTAGACCTTCTAGCACAGCTCGAGCACTTCACGTCGTTCGAGGATCGGTGGGAGTTATTGATCTTTGCCTTGGCGAACTTCGTATCCGCGGCCTTGTAGAGCTTCGCCGCCTCCCGCAAAAGATAGAGACCAAGGAACGCGACGAACACAAACGCGGCAAATCCGATCCAAAGCATCGTGCAATGAAGGAGGGTCCAGGACAGAGCGTCGAAGGCGTGGGAAACGAAACTCTTGATGGCTCGCTTCATGAGCCCCGACTCGGCAAGCAACAGCTTAACCGTCACAAATTCGTTCTCCGCGTCAAAGTCGTCAAGGCGGACTCCGAGCCCCTGTATTTGCTGTTCGAGAGAGAATCTGCTGCTCAAACTCGATCATCGCGCGGATCTCGCCATCTCTCTGCTTGTGATCGGTCAGCGCGGTGCGGGTCTTTTCAAGCGCCCGGCGCTTCGTCTAAAGGTCGCGCTACTCATTGGTCTCGTCCGACTTTTTGATGGTGGGCCAGATCAACTCGCCAAGGACTTGCACCTTCTCGACGAAGGCATCGAACAGATTAGGGGCAACGCTGATCGCAACTTGCAGGGTTCGATATGCATCGAGACCCTGACTCTGTTCGTATTGTATCAGCGCATCGTTTTAGCCGATCAGACGGCTGATGCGGGCCTCCACCTTTTAAAGCTCGGTGGATAGCAGCCCTATATTCGAGACCTTTTCGTACTTTCAATCGGCGCCGGCTCCTAAACAGAAACCGCTGGTTTGCGCTTGTAAGATGCGTAGTTTTTGATGCCCTTGCAAAACTTCCAGTTCGCTTCGGCTAAGGTATTGCCACGATACAAGAGCAACGGTTTATTTGGTTCGCTCCAGAGCCCGCAACCGAGGCGGAGTAAGAAGATCATGATGAACCAGTCAACGAAAACGAGAAGTGGCTGGCGCAGGCGGAGCAGCATGTCGGCGCCCGTCGCATGATGAAACGTGTCGGGAGCTTCGTTGATCGCTATTTGCGGAGAGCGTTGGGCGAGAATCTGGAATGAAATATCGCACCGTCGCTATTAAAAGGAGCCGCTTTATGACTGAAAGCGAGTTCAACAAGTTCTGCGCCTCATTGCCCCATACCCACCACGTTGTGCAGTGGGGAGGGGCGCAGGTTTGGAAAATTGCCGGCAAGGTCTTTGCTATCGGTGGTTGGAATGACGAAAGCGAGAATCTTTTCGTCACTTTCAAGTGTTCGCCAATGAGTTATGAGCTCTTAAAGAACCAGCCAGGCTTGCGGCCCGCGCCGTACCTTGCCTCGCGAGGCATGAAGTGGATCCAGCGCACTGGGCCCGAGATAATGGACGATGCCACACTGCAGGACTACGTCAAGGCGAGCTACAAGCTAGTTGCGCTTGGATTGCCAAAGAAGACTCAAAAAGAGCTGGGCTGGATTCTTGAGCGTTGAGTTCTCAGCCATGGTCGAAACGATCGCCCCGGAGAACGACGAATTTTCAAAGTCCAAGACAGTTAGTGGTGCAAACGAACAAAAACGAACAGGATCGGTTTGTCTGGCAAACTGCATAGGAAACTTCGGCCAGAACCTGATGCCTGTTGCCGGTGATGCATCAGCGACCGATTAGTTCGAACGACAGCCGATCACTGCGATAGGATTTCACATTGCAATACCGGTCGAGACGCGGCGCCTGCCCCGTCATAACTACAGCCTCCTGGTCGGCGGCCACATCGCCAGAAACCGGATAGGCTACGCGTCCGCAACGCTTGGAAAAAATGTAAGCTGTTCCGGAATAGGTCATCCGCTTGCGATTGCCTTCGAAGACGACGTCACCCGGCCTGGCACCCTGCCGTACCATCCCAGGGCGCGGCTTGTTGTAGACAAAGCGGCGCATGTTGCCTTCAGCTTCCAGCCTCATGACCGAACCGTTGTGGTTCCATAGCGTCGCGCC
>DAOUZE010000309.1 GCA_030665765.1 Filomicrobium sp. | reverse complement strand
GCCGACGCGCTTGGTCTCGACCGCTTTGCGCTCATGGGCATGTCTGGTGGTGGCCCGCACGCGGTTGCTGCGGCTCACTTGCTGAAATCCCGAATTTTACGGCTAGAGCAGATTTCATGAATGTTGAATCGGTTTGAGGATTCCCTTTTTGGTCTGAGTTTGATTCCCTGAACTCCTGATTCTAATTGGGAGGATTTCATGGGTTGGGCATATGGGATTGATCTTCGCCAGCGGGTTGTCGATGCAATAGAGGGTGGTCTGTCACATCGTCAGGCAGCTGATCGATTTTGCATTGCGGTTTCGACTGCCGGCAATTGGTATCGGCGATGGTGTGCGACAGGTTCGGTCCGTCCGGGCCGGCAAGGCCAACCTCGCCGCTCCAAGCTTGATGCTTATGAAGTGCACATCATGGCCATGGTCGAGGAAGACAAGGACATAGCTCTTTACGAGATTGCCGAGCGCATGGACGTCGAGCACGGCGTTCGCGCTGCGCCATCGACGGTCTGGCACTTCTTCGCCAAGCGCGGCATCACGCTCAAAAAAAGACAGCGCATGCGAGCGAACAGCAGCGCGACGATGTGAAGGCGGCACGGCAGGGCTGGTTTGATGGTCAGCTTGATCTTGATCCAGAACGACTTGTTTTCATCGACGAAACAGGTGCTTCCACAAAGATGGCGCGCCTGCGCGGTCGAGCACCGCGCGGTGAGCGGTGTGTTGCGTCCATACCCCATGGTCATTGGAAGACAACAACCTTTACCGCCGGATTGCGCATCGGCGGCATGGTCGCCCCTATGGTGCTGGATGGGCCGATGAACGGCGATGCTTTCATCGCCTATGTGGAACAGGTGCTGGTGCCAGAATTGACCAGGGGCGATGTGGTTGTCATGGACAATCTGCCAGCACACAAAGTCACCGGGGTCAAAAAAGCAATCGAGGATGCCGGTGCGCGGCTCATCTACCTGCCGCCCTACTCACCGGATTTCAATCCAATCGAAATGGCCTTCTCAAAAATGAAGGCGCTGCTCAGAAAAGCTGCCGCAAGATCTATCCCCGAACTCTGGGACGTCATCGCCGACTGTATCGACCAGTTCAACCCAAACGAATGCCAAAACTATTTCGCTGCAGCCGGATATGACCACGACTAAATCGAATCTGCTCTAGGGACGCCCCCAGCCCGGCTCAAGCCAATTTGCTCTGACAATGCCAAAGCCCGGGCCTGCAACCACCGAGAATTGACTCTACCGCCAGTGCCGATTTGAGATTCAAACCCTGGGCTAGATTTGCTCATGAACGCTGCGAAGTAGACGTTGACGCTGCGCATGTCCGCTCTCGGGGGTGAAGCGGACCTCCCTGATCTGCGCTCCAATGTCCGCTAATGACCCAAAACGGACATGGGGAGCGCCGGTGCTTTTGCTGACCGTCGGCGGCGGCGCTTAAGCTATCGGAGCGTTATGAGCCGATGCGGCCGCGTCTCGAACGCACGCTATCTCCGCTTGCGATCCGCAAGTGAGAACCGATCCGTTTGCGCCCCTTACCAGAGACTCTGTTAAACTGACCGCAACGCCCAAGGGGGTGGGACGCAGGCGGGGAGGACGCTGGCATGGCGCAGGCGACAGCCAACGCCGGACACGATTCCAAGTTTTGGCTGGTCGTTGCGGCGGCCTGTGCTGGCGCCTTCGAGGTGGCCTACAACACCACCGCCGTCATGACGGCTCTGCCGGCCATCAAGTCCAGCCTGGACCTTGGCATCGACACCCTCCAATGGGTGATCAATCTCTACATGCTGTCGGCGGCCGTGACGCTCGCGGCCATGGGCCATTTCGCCGACACGTTCGGCATGATGCGGATTTTCGCCATCGGGCTTTGCCTGTTCGCGCTCGGCTCGATCTCGATCGCCTTCTCCGGCGATGCCGCCGTCTTGCTTGCAGGGCGCGCGTTTCAGGGCACCGGCGTCGCCGCGCTCATGGCGACCTCGGTGGCGCTGGTCAGCGTCTCCGCGCCGCCGGAGAAGCGCGCCTCCGCACTCGGGCTCTGGGCCGGCGCGGTGGCCATTGGGTTTGCCTTGGGCCCGTTGATCGGCGGGACCTTGACCGATGCCGTCAGTTGGCGCGCCATCTTCGCTCTCGACATCGCCATTCTTGCCGCCATCGCGTTTCTATGTGTTCGGGTTGTCCGCTTGGGCCTCGTGCGACGCGCGCTCGAGGCCGGAAAGCAGACGGACTTTCTTGGCATCGGTCTCCTGTTCGTGACGCTGGCGTCATTCCTATACGGCCTTACCAGCGGCCAGCTCTTCGGCTGGACATCTTTTCAGACTCTCGCGCTCTTTGCGGCGGCCGTGCTGGGCGGCGCCGGCTTTGTGGTTCGGGAGCTCCGTGCCGCCGACCCTCTGATCGAGTTCGGCTTCTTCCGCCACATGGACTATGTCGCCGCGACGTTGGGCATGTTCTTGAACGGCGTGACCCAGATGGGGGTTCTTTATTTCACCAATCTCTTCTTGCAGGCGCCTGAGGGTTTGAACTTCAGCGCCTCGCAGGCGGGCCTTGCCCTGCTTCCCTTTACATCTGCGATGTTAGTGGTGTCGCTCCTGGCGCCACGGCTGATCACCCCCGGCAAGTTCCGCATTCCCGTCACTGCTGGGATGCTGGTGCTGGCGGTGGGGTTTTGGCTGATGCACGACGTCAGCCATCAGACACCCTATGGCGATGTTTGGTGGAAGCTCACGATCCTAGGCGTGGGGGTCGGGTTCAACTGGGCATTCCTGCCGCGGCTCGGATTGGGCGTTCTGCCCGATGCGCATGCGGGCCAAGGGTCGGGCGTCCTTAACACCTGCATGTTCGCGGGGCTCGCCACGGGGACGGCGCTGGGCGCCGTGGTCGCGTCGTATATCAAGCGCGGACTTATCGATCCGGTTGTCGAGAAGGTCGCCGCGAACGCCCCCGATCTTGATAGCTTGAAGGTCACGCTTGTCCATGGATCGGATAGTCAGATTGCGCGCGCCCTGGCGCAAATTCCGCCCGAGGATGCCGGCAAGCTCGAAGGGGTGATGCGGGTGGCCTTCGACAGCGGGTTTTCGGGCGTCATGGTGATGATGACGCTCATGGCGCTGATTGGCGCCGTCCTTTGCTTCGCTCTGATCCACCGTCCGACCGGTCACTAGCCGGCATGTCCGCTAATGGCACTTAGCAGACATGCTGAAGGGCGAGCCTGACTTCCGCTAATGACCCAAAGCGGAAATCCACCTTGAATTGTGCAGCACTCGTATCTTCGACGAACAACGCCCCGATCACTGCGGCTTTTTTGGCACGTATGGGTCTGGCGTTCCTGGCTTGATCGGTGGCTCCTTCGCAAGAGAATTGGCGTGCTCGTTCAAGATCTCCGCCACGGGCCAGCGCACCCAGAGATGGCCAGCAGTAGCCTTGGTAATCGGATATTCTTCCTTGGGGTCAGCGTAGAGATTGTAGAAGCGCGGCAAATCGTATGTCTTTTTTGCATCCGTTCCGCGCTCCACTTCCTTGAACATCATTTTCCAGTTTCGCCACTTCGCGCCGAACAAATCGTTCCCGACGTAGACGACGAAGCCATCGCGGTTCGACTTATCCTTTTTGCCCGTAAGAAAGTCTGATTGATCGACACTGTCGATGATGCGGTCTGTCGGGATATCTGCACCAGTCCACTTCGCAAAAGTCGCATACATGTCCATCTCGTGAACGATCTCATTCGAGACAGCACCCGCTGGTACTTTGCCTGGCCAACGGATAATGAACGGCACACGCAGTGAACCTTCGAGGCCCGTAAAGTAAGAGCCGCGCCACGGCCCGCCCCAACCACTGTGACCCGGCAGCATCTCCGGACCGTTGTCAGAAGTGAAGATAAAGATCGTGTTGTCTGCCACACCGAGTTCTTTGACCGTGTCCAGAAGTCGACCGGTATAGGCATCGATCTGCAAAAGCACATCGCCCCAGTCGCCATTGCCGCTCTTACCCTTAAATTCGGCACTGGGGACCACCGGCATATGGGTCTGCGTGTAGGGCAGAAAGACGAAGAACGGCTTGTTCGCTGCGACTTGGCGCTTCATGAAGTCGATGGCGCGACGCGTTAGCGCGCCGTCGATCTCCGGGCGCCCCGAACTGTCGTAGATTTTCAGTTTTTTCGGTGGCGCACCCTTCTTGCCTTCATAAATGTATTCCGGAACGGCGTAGGGGCTGATGCCCTCCTTTGCGACGGCGTTGAACTGTGGCTGATCTGGCCAAAGGCTCTCATCGGTCGAATTGGGGATCCCGTACCACTCATCGAAGCCTTGCTCAGTCGGGAACCGGCCTTCGGTCTGACCGAGATGCCATTTGCCGAACATGCCGGTGGCATAGCCAGCATCGGACAGCATC
>DAOUZE010000405.1 GCA_030665765.1 Filomicrobium sp. | reverse complement strand
TCAAACCCCTTCTTGAGAACGGTAGCCAGCTCTGACGGCGACACGCGATGGACAACAGGCAGCCGGCTCCCCATCTCGATCGGTAGGATAATATCATATTGGTGAATTTGTGCATTCGGCATTCCACTTCTCCTGAACTCTAGCGCTTCAGGTTTAGCGGCATTCAGCACTCGTTTGGGCCGACGGAATTATCGGTCACGGCGTGCCGCGACCCCCATTGCGATCTCGAATATTGGCATTTCGTCTCCTTGTCGCGCCTACTCTGAGCACACCGCCCAGGATTCATTCATCCAGAGTAAAGCCGACATTTATTGTGACTTGCCAGTGAGCGACCTTCCCATTCTCGATATGACCGCGGGTTTCGATGACTTCGAACCACCGCATTCCGCGGACCGACTTCGCAGCTCGCTCGATTGCCGCACGGGTGGCATCGTCGCTGGATAGCGCTGAGGATCCCGTGAGCTGTATATGCTTGTAGATATGGTCTGACATTTCATCCTCCAATGCGAAAACCTAACAGGTGGCGGAAGGATCAGCCAATCAAACCATCCTTTGCTGCAATGCCAAGTGTGGATCCCGCGAGCGCATCGCTAGTGCCCTCGGAAGTGGCTCAAAGGCGTGCATCGTGCATGGAAGCCGGTGAACCACTCCCAATGGCAATCAGTTCTAGTAGGCGATATCAGGTTCGATGGTTGAAGCGCCCTCAAGGTGCCACCTCAATCACGAACCAGCTCGCCGTGATCGGCACCTTCAACCGCTCGATGTCAAACGGCCAGGACCATGATCACTCATCGACCATACGGCGAACAGTATCGTCGCCAGGCCGATTACTACGTGGGTTGCAACAGCTTCGACGTGAGCATTGAAGCCGAGAATGAAGGGGGCGAACAGCAGCCAAACCCCGGCAGCTATGCCGATCCACTCCTCCCACATCTTGAAGGCGATCACCTCTGAAATGGCAATCACAAAGATGATCGCGCCGACAATGTGCGCGTTCATTGCAGCGTTCTGCACGTTGGCGAAACTAAACAGCCAAGGCGATAGGAACAGCACGATGCCGAGAACGATGCTGATCTTGTCGGGTAACAATGCTGAAGTGAACTTACTCATTTTGCCAACCTCCACTGAATGACTGGGAAACCCGATGGTTGGACAACTTCAGAATTAACCCTATAGATAAGCAATCAAAGCTCGTCTTCAAGATTTCAACAGCCAACCCTGCCGCCAAAACTCTGCGTATTCAGGTCCTATCGGTGACTTGCCGACCGCCCCTTCCACGCTATTCCGCTCTCTCGACATCGCTCTTCCGCGGCAAGCAAGGCGTCAGTCCGGTGCCCAGCCATTCAATTCCGTCACTGCTCGAAGACAGTCGTTTCCCAGCCCTCAGGATCATGGTGTGTAGCGATGATGAAGCCCCGTTCACTGCGCGTGCTGCTTGCCGCTGTCCGATCAGTAATTAGCATCGTCAAACCGGGATGCATGAGCCGGTGAAGCTCTTTGGCTGTTCTGTCGTCAGTTGACAATCGTGCGATGACAGCATCCGCCGAGGTGAGGTCTGAAGGCTCCTCAGCACTGTGCCGAAAACTCGTTACAGTCCAACGCAGTGCAGCACCGGCACGATCGGCACCCTTAAGAACAAAGACATGGCTACCAACGGAACTACCTGGGCCTTTAATGTACAAGGGACCTTTCGCGACGATCTTGCCGTCCTTCAAAACAGTAACCGACTTCTCAGGAATGCTCGCGACAACCTTGGCTGGGCGGTGCCGGCCCAGATGACGCCGTTTGGGCGGCAAAGATTTGGATTGGGCTTTCGCAACGACACGTGAAGCCTCCTCAGCAGCAGCCCTTGGTAAAAACGTCGTTGGGTGAACAACTTCGGCGGGCTGGCTATAGTCATTTGCAACGATGACGGCCACACCCAGATGCGAAACGCCAAAGAGCAGTTGCGCAAAGTCGTAGGGCATTCGAATGCACCCGTGAGAAGCAGGATAACCAGGCAGATTGCCGGCATGCAGAGCAACACCCCGCCACGTCAGACGTTCCATGAAGGGTATCTTCGCGCCTTTATAGAGGCTCGAAACATGATTGATGTCCTTTTCTAGGACCACGAAGACACCGGTTGGCGTGGCGTGACCTTTTCGACCCGTCGAGCAGGTCGCTTTGCCGATCTCGATTCCGCCCCGGTAGACATGAACGATCTGCTCTGGGATTGAGACAATTATGACAACTTCGCCAATGGGCGAGCGGCCAGGATCCCAGACGTAGTCACCAGGTTTCATCAATGTATTTGGCGTGCCAACCGCAACGCGGTTTGGTTTGGTCCAGCCAACGACGAAGGGGGCTACCGAAGCCGCTCCCCCGACGAACAAAAATTGCCTGCGGTCGAACTCAACGCGATACCGTTTCTTCATCCCGTAAAAAAACTCTCTCTGAAAATCCAACTGAGACCCATGCAGGATCTCTCCCGTTAAAAACAAACCCGGTATTCGGCCTCATTGGCGCTGGCAGCTAAGCTCACGAAAAAGCCCGGCCTGAGGCCTGCGTCGAGCGAATATCTCGCAAGACCAACAGCGATATGCCGTGGCAGCAGGTTATCGACAGTCATCCAGCATCAGCTGAACAACTCAGTTGTATCCAGGCGCTCCACCACCAGACATCTGCGTTTTCCCTTTCGATGCACCCTGTGCACAACTGACTCCCAGCTTGAACAAGCACACGATAGACGCGTAGCAATTGATCAAACGCGGTAACGGAGCGATGGAACTTTGGGGCGCTAAATCGGCACCCGTAGTACAAACCTGATTGTTACATACTCCCTGCCCTAGCTCACACGCCTGTAAATACCTATCGGTAGATAGCCATTGACCTGCAGCCTCATCAGAACGAACAACACCACGAAACCTACCGAACGATAGATAGGCATTCCATTCAACATCAACCGATGGAAGTGATAGTGGACAATAGGTTCCAAAACAAAGTCGCCATCATAACCGGTGGTGGATCGGGTATAGGGTTGGAAACCACAAAGCAGTTCGCCGCCCAGGGCGGGAGCGTCGCGGTCATCGGTCGCGATGCCGAGAAACTGACGCTAGCTGCTCAAGAAATCGACTCGACTGGCGCCAATGTCGCCGTCCTTGCCGGCGATGTTGGGAAGGTCGCAACAGCCGAACACGCCACCGGCTTGGCAACCGAACGCTTCGGTGGTGTCGACGTACTCTTCAACAACGCCG
>DAOUZE010000283.1 GCA_030665765.1 Filomicrobium sp. | reverse complement strand
GCACAGAGGCGGGATTGAGAGTAACAAATGATCCTTGACGTCGACACCCTTCTGGACCGCCGCCGGCTGCGCCGGAAACTAACGATTTGGCGCACACTCGCGGTTGTTGCCGCTGTATTGGCGTTGGGCTTTCTCCTGTCGCTCGGTGACGGTCGCATGGGCCTCTGGAGCGAGGATCAGATCGCACGCGTCTCAATTACGGGCACGATCATGGAGGACCGCGAGCAGCTTAAAATGCTGCAGAACATAGCCGACGCCGATCACGTGCAGGCGCTAATTGTGTACGTCAACAGTCCTGGTGGCACCACGACCGGCGGGGAAGCGCTCTATGACGGGCTGCGCCGGATTGCCGAGAAGAAGCCGGTGGTGGCGCAATTTGGCACGGTCGCCGCCTCAGCTGGCTACATTGTCGGGCTCGCAACCGACCATATTGTCTCACGTGGCAACTCGATCACCGGTTCTGTTGGCGTCATTGTCCAGTGGCCCGAGGTGACGGAGCTCCTAGAAAAACTTGGCGTTCAAATGAATACGGTTAAGAGCGGCAGGCTGAAGGCTGTACCCAATCCCCTTACCAAGGCGACCCCTGACGCTCTTGCCGTCACCACCGAGATGGTCGCAGATGGGTTTGCCTGGTTCAACGGATTGGTCGAAGCTCGCCGCGGCATCACGATCGACGATGTTCCAGGTCTCAGGGAAGGCCGCATATTCTCTGGCCGCCAGGCCAAGCAGTACAAGCTGGTTGACGCCATCGGCGGTGAGCCTGAAGTGCTCCAATGGCTCACAACTGAGCGCGGTGTGAGCAAGGAACTGAAGGTGGTGGACTGGAAGCCTAGCCAGGCGAATACGTGGGGTTTGACGTCGTTTGCCTCCGAAATCGCCCGTAATATGGCCCTTGGTAGCGCCAAAGGGCTAACAGAAGCGCTGACTTCCGACAGTACCTTGTCGCTGCTTTCGCTTGACGGTTTGGTCTCGGTTTGGCACCCTCGCGAAAACTAAGGAATAACAACGACTTTGTCTTCCGGAGGCGGCGGTGATCAAGTCGGAATTGATTCAGCGAATTGCGGCAGCAAATCCGCATCTTTATCATCGTGATGTCGAGCGCATCGTTAACGTCATCTTCGATGAGATTGTTGAGGCATTGGCACGCGGCGACCGGGTCGAGCTGCGTGGCTTCGGCGCGTTTACAGTCAAACACCGACCGGCGCGTGAGGGGCGTAACCCGCGCACTGGTGCTCCCGTTCCAGTTGAAGAAAAGTTCGTGCCTTTCTTCAAGACGGGTAAAGAATTGCGCGAGCGCCTGAACTCACAAGGTAAGTAGCCTCGCGCGGATTGGTATGATGAGCTAACCCGGTCTCAGTGGCCCGCCGGGTATTAAACTCTCCCGGCCGCACAAGAACACGGCTTCTCGAGTGAAACGCAGGTAGTAAGACAGTGTTGAAACGTATCTTTTCGGTCCTGATCGCATTCCCAATAGCGATCTTCCTCGTGGCCCTTGCCGTCATCAATCGTCACGAAGTCCGCATGGTGCTGGATCCCTTTAAGCCTCAGGCTCCGTCACTGGCGGTCGAGTTGCCACTCTACATTTATCTGTTTGGTGCGCTTCTGCTTGGTGTCGTGATCGGCGGTATGGCGGTTTGGATGGGACAAGGTCGATGGCGCAAGACGGCGCGCGTCCGCGCCCAGGAAGTTCGTCGTTGGCAGTCGGAGGCCAATCGTCTTGCGCGCGAGCGCGACGCGGATGTCTCCCGCTCCGGTGGCAGGGATCTCGTCCTCGCAGGTCGCTAATGCCACCATGGCAAAAGTAAAAATCTGCGGGATTACATCCCTCGCGGCCCTGGACGCGGCGCTGCTCTGTGGCACCGACTACATCGGTCTGGTTTTCTTTGCCAAAAGCCCACGCGACATTGTTTTCGACGTTGCCAAGCAGCTCGCGGCCCGGGCGCGCGGTCGTGCGCAGATCGTCGCGTTGGTGGTTGATCCCGATCCAGACCTGTTAGGCACCCTCTACCGGGACGTGCGTCCGGATATCATCCAGCTGCACGGGACCGAAACCCCAGAATTCGTCGCCAATGTACGCCATTCGATCCCGGGTGTCGGCATTTGGAAAGCGCTCCCGGTCGCGGAAACCTCCGATGTTGGCGCCGCCGAGAAGTACATGCAACCCGGTGAATTGGCCGACCTGATACTGTTCGACGCCAAACCGGTACCCGGTGCCAAGCTGCCCGGTGGCAACGGATTGTCGTTTGACTGGACTATTCTCGATGGGCTGGCTGACCGCTTTCCGTTCGTGTTGGCGGGTGGTCTCAATCCCGATAATGTCGCCGCGGCGATCAAACTGACGAAAGCGGCCGTTGTCGATGTTTCATCCGGAGTTGAGTCGCGTCCCGGCAAAAAAAATCCCGTTCTGATCGAGCGATTCATTGCCGCTGCAAAACCGGTAGGCCAAAGTGCCGCCTAATAACGTATAACCCCGGTAAGCTTCGACAGTTCCGCATCCCGCTGCGAACGAGATAAACCCTTCAACGACGAGCCCACAATGCCCATCGATTCGGCCCCCGATACGAGCGTCCCCGATACCCGGCCCAACAGCTATCGCGCCGGCCCCGACGAACGCGGGCACTTCGGCCTGTTCGGCGGTCGTTTCGTGGCGGAAACACTGATGCCGCTGATCCTCGATCTGGAACGGGCTTTCGAGGATGCCAAGGCGGATCCGTCGTTCGGTGAAGAATTGGCAGACCTACTGGCGCATTACGGTGGTCGCCCCAGTCCACTCTACTATGCCGAGCGGCTGACGGAGAATCTGCGCGGGGTCTCCCGAAAGATCGGCGGTGCCGGTGGCGCCAAGGTCTACTTCAAGCGCGATGAGCTGAACCACACCGGTTCGCACAAGATCAACAACTGCCTGGGCCAGATTCTGCTTGCCCGCCGCATGGGCAAGACACGCATCATCGCCGAGACAGGTGCCGGTCAGCACGGCGTTGCCGTCGCCACAGTCTGTGCGCGCTTCGGGCTGCCCTGCGAAATCTATATGGGTGCTACCGACGTCGAGCGGCAAAAACCGAACGTTGTTCGCATGCATATGCTCGAGGCCAAGGTCAATCCCGTAACTTCCGGCGCCGGTACGCTCAAGGACGCTATGAACGAAGCCCTGCGCGATTGGGTGACCAACGTCCACGATACCTATTATATCATTGGTACCGCCGCCGGGCCGCATCCCTATCCGGAGATGGTCCGCGATTTCCAGTCGGTCATCGGCGTCGAGGCGCGCGAACAAATGATGGAGCGGGAGGGTCGCTTGCCGGACACATTGGTGGCCTGCATCGGTGGCGGTTCGAACGCCATCGGCCTGTTTCATCCCTTCCTCGATGACGACACGGTCACCATTTACGGAGTCGAAGCGGGCGGTCACGGGATAGACGTCGCTAACGGCCACGCCGCTTCCATGAGTGGTGGAGCGCCCGGTGTGCTGCATGGCAACCGCACCTACCTGCTGCAGGACGGCGACGGTCAAATCCTCGAGGGTCACTCAATATCAGCGGGTCTTGACTATCCGGGCGTTGGGCCCGAGCACTCCTGGCTGAAGCAGACCGGCAGGGTCAACTACGTTCCTATCACCGACAAGGAAGCCCTCGAAGCTTTTCAGCTCTGTGCCAAACTTGAAGGCATCATCCCGGCCCTGGAGCCGGCCCATGCTCTGGCCCATGTCCTGAAGCTCGCCCCAACCCTGCCCGAGGACAATCTGCTGATGATGAACATGTGCGGACGCGGCGACAAGGACGTCTTCGCTGTCGCCAAGCACCTCGGCATGGATGTTTGACGGGCTAGTTGTCTCGGTTAGAAAATAGGCTCAGTTCTCCAACTGGTCCTGGCCATCCCAGTATCTATTTCCGGGATCCATATCTCCGCGGATTCCTAATGCCTGCGGTTCGAGCGATCGGCGCGCGACAGTCACCATAGATTTGCTTAGCCCGATCCAGTTGTTGAACACCGCAATAAATTCGCGCCGTGCTGTAGTGCTTGACACCGATTCGTGTATTGCAGACTGCAACTAAGCCTGCCGTTCTCATACCTCTGGCTGACCCATCTTCGGCATCCCCATGCTAACCTCCAGGTAAAAGCTCGCCGGGAGGAATGAAGTGAGCGTTAAAAACGGGCCTGTAGCAAGCGAGCCGAATGAGTTCACCAGCGCTGAGATTGGTGCGCTGGCCCACCTCTATCGCGGTGAGGTTTACCGCAGTACGCTGTGGCGAACCCGGCTTGATACAACGACCAACTGGTCAGTCGTGACGCTCGGTATCGCTATCTCGGTGTCATTCTCGTCGCGCGATGCTTCCCCGGTGCCACTCATCCTCGTCGGGTTCTTGGTCTTGTTCTTCCTGTTGCTGGAAGCACGCCGCTATCGCTATTTCAACGTCTGGCGGGCGCGCGCGAGATGGATGGAAACGCATTTCTACGCGCCCATGCTGGAGCACGCCGACTTTCAAACCGAGAACGCCTGGCAGAGCACGCTCGCCAACGATTATCGCCAACCCCACTATCACATCACCTATCTGCGCGCCGTTGGCCGGCGATTGCGCCGCAACTTCATTTGGATTCTCATGATCCAGACCATTGCATACATCGGCAAGATCCTCGTCCATCCAACCCCCGTCGGTAGCGTCGCAGAATTCATCGATCGTGCCTCGGTGGGTCCCGTGCCCGGGGAATTTGTGCTGCTGGGGGGTGTCCTCTACAACGGCACGCTGATCACCATCGCCGTCGGCACTTATTACCTCGACGGTGTCAAACACCGTGGCCGCAGCGCTGGCTCGATGGGTTGAGGGCGCTGTCGGGAATGGTGTTGAACGCAAGCGGCC
>DAOUZE010000002.1 GCA_030665765.1 Filomicrobium sp. | reverse complement strand
ATCGGTTTTGCATGATCAACGCGCCTTCGACGAGACGTGGGCAAGGCTTGTCGCGGCTCCCGCCTATAAAGACCTCGCCGGACGCGACCTCGGCCTGGCGCGAACCACGGCAGCCAATGCCTTGCGTTTTGCCCTGCCGCTTAACGAGGTCGTCGCCGGCTTCATCGAAAAGCCGCTACCCGCACGCCAGGAGCGCGTCGCAGCAATCCTGCTTGCCGCCGCCACCCAGCTGCTTTTGCTGCGCACTCCCCCCCATGCCGCAATCAGCCTGGCTGTCGAGCAGACCGCCCGAGGACGCCACTCCACCCATCTCAAAAAGTTCGTGAACGCCGTCTTGCGCAAGGTTGCTGATCAAGGGCCGAAGGCTTTCGCCGAACGCGAATCTTTCATCAGAGCGATTCCGGATTGGCTATGGCGACGCTGGACGGTGGCCTACGGTGCCGATACGGCCCGGTCCATTGCCGAAGCAAGCCTGCGCGAAGCACCGCTGGATCTCAGCTTGAAGAATTTCGACGAGGCTGAAGACTGGGCCCGGCATCTCGGTGCGCGGCAGCTGGCGACAGGTTCACTGAGACTCAGCGAATCCGGACGCGTCGTCGAATTGCCCGGCTATGCCGAAGGCGCTTGGTGGGTTCAAGACGCTGCCTCGGCATTACCTGCTCGCCTCTTCGGTGCGGTATCAGGTATTGAAGTCGCGGATCTCTGCGCCGCCCCTGGTGGTAAGACGGCCCAACTCGCCGCCGCGGGTGCACGTGTAACCTGCGTCGACAGCTCCGCTTCACGCCTTGAGCGAGTCAAGGAGAACCTGCATCGCCTTCAGCTTGAAGCTGAATTCGTTGTCGCGGATGCAGCTCATTGGCAACCCGGGCGGTCTTTTGATGCTGTGCTGCTTGATGCACCCTGCACGGCAACCGGAACCATCCGCCGCCATCCCGATATACTTCACTTGAAACGCGACAGCGACGTCGCCGCGCTCACACAAGTGCAGCAGCGCATTCTTGAGAATGCAGCTCGGCTTGTTCGCCCCGGCGGCCAACTCGTCTACGCCACCTGTTCACTCCAACCCGAGGAAGGCGAGCAACAGATCGCGCGCTTCATGGAAACTCACGATACATTCGAAGTGATCCCCATCGCGGATACCGTAGCCGGTGTCGAACCGCAATGGGTCACTTTTGAGGGCTTCCTGCGAACGCTTCCGTCTTGGTGTCCAAAAACTTTGGGTGACAACGACACGGGAAACGATGAGCACCCAACGAAATCCGGTATGGATGGTTTCTTCGCCGCCCGCCTACGCCACCGCGAGAGCGGATAGGTGCGCGCGGATCAAGGAGTCTGTAGATAGCCCAACACCGGCTTGCGATGTGTTGGCGAAGGGTAAGCCCAACGCCGGCGCGAGGTGTTGGCGGAAGGTAAGCCCGACACCGCATTGCCGAGTGTTATGTGTTCGAAGCAGAGGGAGGACTGTGATGCCGCGACTGAGCTTGATCGAGCGCCTCCGGATCACGTCTCTGGCGGCCGAGCGAGCTCGGCGCAGGCTGGTGTCCCGCGCGCTCTATTCGAGGCTGCTGCGTTGGCGTTACGGTTCGGCGGTTGCCGATCAGCTGCTCATTCTCCCCCAGGATTTACGCACCCGCGACCCGAGCTTCTGGGACGAGATCGAAGTTGGTCAATTTGGACTTGCCGGTTCCCTTGCCATGGTCGATGGAGGATCTCCTTTCGAAACCCGCCCACCGAGCGACGCCTGGGCCCGTACTCTGCATGGCTTCGATTGGCTACGCCATCTCGAAGCGGCCGAGTCTCCTGAAGCCCGCGATGAGGCGCGCCGCCTTGCCGTCGAGTGGACTGGACGCTATCGGGGTGGCGGCGGCGGCGTACCCTGGCTGCCCGAAGTCATCGCCCGTCGCATGATTTCGTGGATCTCTCACGCAGGCCTTCTGCTTGAGGATGCCGACCCCAAGACTTACGACGCCATTACCGAGAGCCTCGGCATACAACTGGTGCGCTTGTCAGCGACCTGGCGCACCGCCCCTGTTGGACCGCCTAGGCTCCAGTCGCTGATGGCGATCGTGCTGGGCGACCTCACCATAGCCGATCATGACCGTCAGCTGGCCGAAGCCGAACGCCTTCTTGCCGATGAGCTCGTTCGTCAAATCCTGCCGGACGGTGGCCATATTAGCCGCAACCCTGCGGTGTTGGTTGAGCTGATGCTCGACCTGCTGCCACTGAGCCAGTGCTTTATTGCCCGCGACCGGAAGGTTCCGCCTGAGATTTCTTCGGCCATCCAGCGGGCATTTGGCATGTTGCGCTTCATGCGCATGGGCGATGGTTCGCTAGCCAGGTTCAACGGAGCCGGCATTGCCGACCCAGCCCACATTGCGACAGTCCTAGCCTACGATGCCGGAAGCAACCCAGAGCATATGGACCGGGCACCGCACTGCGGCTACTTCCGCAATAATGCCGGAGAGTCAATTCTGATCTGCGACGCCGGCCCACCTCCTCCGTTGGAATATGCTGGGACCGCGCATGCAGGTTGCCTGTCATTCGAGCTGAGCTATGGGTCCCAGTTGATCTTCGTCAACGGCGGCGCTCCCCGACCGCGAGAGACCGAGTGGATCAACAAATCGCGTGCCACAGTCTCTCACAACACGCTGTGCCTAGGCGAAAAGTCCTCTTCAAAGATGGTCCGCCATCCGTTTTTGGAGGATCTCGTCGGAGCCCACCCCATTCGTTACCCAAACAATGTCACCGCGAAGGTGTTGGTTGCTGATGATGCATGGACTATGGAGGCTGAACATGACGGCTATTTGCGCCGTTTCGGCTTGATTCATTTCCGCCGCTTGCGTCTGTCGCAGAACGGTCTGCGCATGGACGGCTTCGATCGGATCGGAGGTAAGTCAAAAGAGGTTCGCCTCAAGGAGGATCTGCCGTATTCCATCCACTTCCGGCTACATCCGGATGTCGGAGTTTCTGACCCCGATGCCGACGGTTCGATTTTAATCGAATTGGCCGACGGAACCACCTGGCGTTTTCGCGCCCGCGGGGCAAAAAAAACGATCGAGGAAGCAGTCTATTTCTCCGACTCGACTGGCCCCATGCGCACCTGGCAGATTGTCCTGCGCGGTGCGACCTTCGGCAGCAGCGAAATCATCTGGTCGTTCAGCGCTGATTGACGCCATCCACTTGCTGCTACCTGCGCCGCATTTCGAAAGACTCGACAACATGCTACCTGGAGCCGTCACGGATCGAGCTGATGCCAGGAAAGAACAAAAGCTATGCCCGAAAAGCCGCGCAAGATCACACGCGCTCTGCTGTCGGTTTCCGACAAAACAGGATTGTTTCCGTTCGCCAACGCACTTGTCTCGCAGGGCGTGGAGCTGGTTTCAACCGGAGGAACGGCAGCGGCATTGAAGAATGCCGGCTTGCCTGTACGCGACATATCAGAAATCACCGGCATGCCGGAAATGATGGATGGCCGCGTCAAGACACTGCACCATAAGGTTCATGGCGGCTTGCTCGCGGTTCGCGACAATTTCAGTCACCAGACCGCTGCCGCCGAGCACGGTATTCTGCCGATCGACCTGCTGGCGGTCTCTCTGTATCCCTTTGAGGAAACTCTGGCCGCTGGCCGTGACTTCGACGCTTTAATCGAAAACATAGATATCGGTGGCCCGGCCATGATTAGGGCAGCGGCGAAGAACCACGACGGCGTGACCGTCCTCGTTGATCCCGCCGACTATTATCGAATCCTCGCGGAAATGCAGAGTAATAATGGCGCCACGACCCTCACTCTGCGCCGCGCGCTTGCCGCCAAGGCTTACGCGCGAACCGCTTCCTATGACGCCGCCATTAGTAACTGGATGGCCCAAATCACCGACGAATCCGCGCCGGCTTGGCGGACCTTTGCTGGACGGCTAGCACAGGTCACGCGCTACGGTGAAAATCCGCATCAAAAGGCGGCCCTTTATGTCACGGGAGAGCGGCGTGCAGGCGTCGCAAGCGCAATTCAGATTCAAGGCAAGGAACTCTCCTACAATAACTTCAACGACACCGATGCCGCTTTCGAATTAGTCGCGGAGTTTACTCCAGAAGCCGGCGCCGCCGTTGCGATTATCAAGCACGCTAATCCGTGTGGGGTTGCCGTCAGCGCTTCACTCATGGAGGCTTACCGGTCCGCGTTGCGCTGCGATCCGGTCAGCGCCTTCGGTGGCATCATCGCGACCAACCGGGAAATCGACGAGGGTGCCGCGTTGGCGATGACAAAGATCTTCACCGAGGTCGTCATTGCGCCGTCCGCAACTGACGCGGCCAAGGCAGTTTTCGCCAAGAAGCCAAACTTGCGATTGCTGACGACGGGCGGGCTTCCTGATCCTCGCAGCCCCGGGCTTGCGGTTCGGTCTCTGGCCGGCGCGTTGCTGGTTCAAAACCGCGATGCCGCAGTCATCGAGGACATCGAGCTCAAGGTCGTCACCGACCGGGCTCCGACGGAAGAGGAGCTGGCCGATCTGCGCTTCGCCTTCAAGATCGCAAAGCACGTCAAGTCGAATGCCGTCATTTATGCCAAGGATTGTGCAACAGTCGGTATTGGCGCGGGCCAGATGAGCCGCGTTGACTCGACACGCATTGCAGCTTGGAAGTCTGAAGATGCGGCCAAAGCTGGCGGGCTATCGCAGCCGTTGACCAAAGGATCGGTCGTTGCTTCCGATGCGTTTTTCCCATTCGCGGATGGTTTGATCACGGCTGCCGAGGCGGGCGCCACCGCGATCATTCAACCAGGTGGTTCCATGCGCGATGAAGAAGTCATATCGGCGGCAAACGAGCGCGGATTAGCGATGGTATTCACGGGCGTCCGCCATTTCCGCCATTAGCGGCAGCAACTTCAACCCGAGCAACGTCAATGGGTAGCCCAAGCGACAGCGGTGAAGACGTTGCATTGCGGCCTGTCACGCCGTCCGACTGGCCGATGCTGCTCAACTGGCTGCATGGACCGGCGGTCAAACGCTGGTGGGGCAACCCGTCAGCGGCTGAAGCGGAAGTGCGCATAGTACTGGAAACGCCGTCAGCCATCGGCAGGATTATCGAGGTCTCGGGAAAACCCGTCGGCTATGCGCATGCCATCGATGCCGTCTACTGGGGCGAAAACCTGCCCGATGTCCTGCCGCCTTGGACTTGGGACGTCGATCTTTTCATTGGCGAGGCGGAATTTCGAGGCCGCAACATTGGCGGTGCGGCGTTGGATCAGCTTACCGCCGAAGTATTCGGATCGACGCTCGCCATGGCGCTCAGCGTTTTTGTCTCCGTGCGCAACGAGGCTGCGGTGCGCGCATACGAACGCGCCGGATTTCAGTGGGTGACCGTCTGGGAAGACCCGATCGTGGGTCCGGAATGGCTGATGCTGCGTCAACGCCCGTCCTGAAGGCGTTAAGCAGTGCCCAAAACAAAATCGATGACCCAAGCGCTCTGCTTGGGCCATCGTTTAAAACAGTGTTCTTCCCATCAAGGAAGAAGAGCTATAAATCGATTAGATGATGTCGATTTCAGCTGGAAGATAGCTGGTGACTTCGAGACCAACTTCTTGTTCGCGAACCTGCGGCTTGCTCCAAACTTTCATGATCATCTCTCCTCGGGTTAATCGGTCTCTATCGACCGCACGATTACGTCATACTGCTTTCCGAGGACGCCGTGAAATTGGAAATTGACCGGCGAAAGATAAGCTCACCTGATGGGTGTTACGTTATTCCATAAGCTTAGTTATGTTATTTCATTCCGTTTTCGGTCCTGCCACCTGGCCTCGAAGTTACCGGTAAACTCCAGGCGAAGCCGTTCTACGGCTCCAGCAACGCGAACTGACGCAGCCCGGGATAAAGCAGCGCTTTAGAGACTTTGGCTTGGCTAGTACCCAGGATGCGATTGTAGGAACGCGCAGCCGCATTGTAAGATTTTATGGCAATGTTGGACCGAAAAACCGCTGCCTCGCATTCCCGCCGCAGTGATCGCGATCTCCACGCTCGATTGGCGTTGCCTCGGTTGGCCAGTGCGATCGCGATTTCCTTGAGCGAGCCCACCACCTGCTGACGCGCCGCTCCGTAGCTCGACATGCCAGCGCTATCGCTCAGATCAACGGCATATGCGGTATTTAGCTGTCTTAGCTGCGCCACTGCGCGCTTCAGCCGTGCTTCCTTTTTGGGCTGATTGACCACCGAGTTATGTCTGCCAGTCAGCAACCGGTCCGCCAGTTGCACGTTGATCCTGTCCGCGGCCGTCAGCGCAGCCCAGCTGGCGCGCGCCTCCTGGTCATGTCTAGCAAGATCGCCCCAGCCACAGCCAGCAACAGCCAGGAGGCTGAATAGCACCGCGATCCTGACGCTCCATCCGCCGACATTTGCTAAACTACGCACCGACACTAGCGTCAACCTTCCGTTAGTCGAAGTTTCTCTTTCGTTTAAAATGGTCCTGATTAAGTACAGGGCCAATACTCATTGATACGAAATCGTTACGAGATCTCGATTTAGGTGTACTATACTGACGCTTAACAAAATAGAGTTTACCACGTAACGATTAATGACTTCAGTCAGGCTGTCGACAGCAATACTCTACAGGTTGCGGGGCCTTCGGCAAAATATGGCGTCTTGGTGCGGGTAGATTGCGGCCATTTCGCTGCGAGGCACCAAAGAGTTGGGCTTTTCCCCGAGGCGCCGGAGCGGTGCCACAATGTATTTTGGAGTTGCGTGCCTCATGAAGACCAGAGCAATCGCCGGAGCGGCCGTGGCGGTCACCCTAGTGCTGATGCCGCAAGCCGCGTCCGCTTTCGACCGCGGCTGTCATCGTTCGCTCGAGTGCTACGAAAGGGTTCGCGCCCCGGACGTTTACCGGACCGTTGAACGTGACGTTATGGTCGAACCGCGGAGCGTGCATTACGAGCACGCTCCCGCCCGTTATCGCACGGTTCATCGCCGCGTGCTTTTGGAGTCCGCCCACACGGCTTACGAAGTGGTGCCTGCCGTAACGCGTCGGGTTTATGAAACCGTCGTCGTTCGTCCCGCAACAACGCGCTGGGTTCACCGTCGCGGCCTGTTCCGGCGGGACCGGATGTGCAAGGTCCGTGTTCCAGCTGTCACCCGCCGTGTTGTCCGCCACGTCGTTGTGCGCCCTGCCCGTCGTATCCGCCGACATATTCCGGCCGTTTACGGCACTATCCCGCGGCGCGTACTCGTCCGAGGAGCCCGCGCTCGCAAGGTCCACGTCCCGGCGGTTTATCGCACGGTCCGCCATCGCGTTGCGGTGCCCTCCGGCCGCCGCCATTGGGTTCGCTCGCACCCTCGCTACTGATCGGTTGCAACATCAAATGAAACCAGGGGCAAGACGCATCGTCTTGCCCTTTTTGTTGCTTTTCTGCTCTATCGTGCGTCGCAACCCTGTGCCTGCCACATTCCACGCGCAATTGAGTGTTGCGGAGGATCGGGAAGGATTTCGCGAGCGAGCGGATTAGGGAATCAGGGGACAATGAGAAACACCATCGCAGTGATGAATACCAAGGGCGGCGTTGGCAAATCGACGCTTGTGCTGGCCTTGGCCGAGACGCTTTCGGCCGAGCACAACAAAAACGTCTTGGTCATTGACAGCGATGCGCAGGCGACCGTCTCCAATATGCTGATGACGGTCAGCGACCTGTACCGCCTGCAGCGGGACGGATTGACCATAGTAGACTTTCTCGTCACCCAAGTGCTGCGCGAGGAAGAAGCGAAATGGTCGGACTTCGTGATCCGGGATGTTTCCGACATTGATGACGCGCGCTCGGTCTATCTGATGCCAAGTGACATGCAACTCACGCTGTTTGAGCGTGAAGTCTCCAAGGAAGGCGCTCACGGTAGGCTGCGCAATTCGATAGCCGACGTTCTCAATGCGGTGCGCAGTGTCTTTGACGTCGTCTTGATTGACTGCCCTCCGGGCTTGTCGGTCCTCACCGAAAGTTGGTTGCGCGAAGCCGATTTCCATATTTCTCCGACCAAGGCCGATTATGTCTCCGTCTGCGGCCTTGAAGTCTTTCGCCGCTTCAAATCACTCAACCCCGAGATGGGCTTCGCCGAGAACATGGGTGTCATGATCAACATGCGGGATGTCACCTCGGAGACCGATGAAGAATACATCAAGTGGCTCAGGTCCAACCCGGCCAATCGCTGCTTTGACGCAGTCGTGCCGCGTGCCAATTCCCTGCAGGATGCTGCCCGCTTCCAGCCCCAGAACCGCTCTTACGGAGCCAAGTATCCTGGAGCAGTCGGTGGAGCGATCCGCGCTTTGAGCCTGGAGGTTCTGCATGGGATAGTCGAAGCTCCCGCCAAACTGCAGCCGCCCGAAGCTCACACGCAGGCTGCAAACCGCGTGGCAAGCTGACTAGAAGCTGGAGTTAAACAAGCCCCGTGGATCGCCGGGTCAAGCTAAGGCACAGATATCTATGAGGAAACTTGGAGCGGATGACGCGATTCGAACGCGCGACCCTCACCTTGGCAAGGTGATGCTCTACCCCTGAGCTACATCCGCTTGATCCGCGCCACGAGGTGGTGATTGACGCGTGAGGCAGGTCTTATGACGCAAGTGCAGTGAGAATTCAAGCCCGGAAGAAGACAGCATCTGGGCGTTCGCAAACCTTCTGGTGGCCATTGGCCAGGTGCCGTTCTAGTGCTATCGGGAGGGTCACCTCGTAACGTCGTAGATCCAATTAAAGCGACCTCATTGTCCATGACAGCCGCACCAAAACAGCGCGCACAGCTCTTCGCAAGGCTGCAACAGCTGCGGATCGAAACAACAACTCAAGAGCACTCGGCGGTTTTCACTGTCGCCGAAAGCGAGGCACTACACCGCGAGATGCCTGGCGGTCACACCAAAAACCTGTTTCTGAAAGACGCCAAGGGTCGATTGTTTTTGGTCGTCGCCGAAAGCACGTCGCGGATCGATCTCAAGGCTCTGCCCAAGGTACTCGAGTGCGCCCGCCTCAGTTTTGGAAAGCCCGATTTGCTGATGGAGGTACTCGGCGTGACACCCGGATCCGTCACCGCCTTCAGCCTCATCAGCGATCCCGATCAGCGCGTCAGCGTCGTGATCGACGCCGCTTTGATGGAACACCCGACAATCAACTGCCACCCGCTCGAAAATACCGCTACGACCAATATCGGCCGCGATGATCTCTTGGCGTTCATGCGCGCTTGTGGCCACGAACCGATGATCGTGCAACTGCCCACGCTCGTTGGCTAACAGGACAGGAATTCCGATCGCAAGCTCAAAAAACGCAGGAAGCGTGTTAAGAACGCACTCAACAAAGATTTCAAACAGGTATGTGCGGCATGCTTGACCATTTAAGAGGGAGCCGCGCTGTCACCAAGGAGAAGGCAGATATGCTGTTCGGTTCGGGCAAGAAGCAGGGCGCTGCCGATAGCACCGCGAACGTCGCAGCCACGATCAAGGATGCAGATACGGCAAGCTTCAACGCTGATGTGATTGAAGCTTCCAAGGATGTGCCTGTAATAGTCGATTTCTGGGCACCGTGGTGCGGTCCCTGTAAGCAGCTGACGCCGATTCTGGAGAAGGTCGTCCAGAGCTATGGAGGCAAGGTTCGTTTGGTGAAAGTAAACACCGACGAGAATCAGGAACTAGCGCAGCAATTACGCATCCAGTCGTTGCCAACTGTCTACGCATTCAGCGAGGGCCGTCCTCTCGATGGGTTCATGGGTGCCTTGCCGGAAAGCCAGTTGCGTGAATTCGTCGAGCGCATCCTCCGCCAATCTGGCGGCGGTGGCATGGAAGATGTGCTTGAAACTGCCGAGAAAGCCTTAGAAGCCGGCGATCTTCAAGGCGCGGCGGAAATTTACGCGGCCACCTTGCAAGAAGACCAGCAAAACCCCGATGCCTTGGCCGGCCTCGCCCGTTGCTATCTCAAAAGCGGCGACAACGACCGTGCCGAGCAGACCATCGCCTTGGTCCCGCCGAACGCGCTGCAGACGGAATCCGTACAGTCCGTGCTTGCCGCACTGGCTCTTTCGCGCAAGGCTGGTGATACTGCGCCGACCGCGGAGTTGGAAGCAAACGTGGAGGCCAATCCGAAAGACCCTCAGGCCCGTTACGATCTAGCAGTGGCGCTCGCGGCCAATGGCGACAAGTCGGCGGCGCTCGACCACCTCCTGCAAATCGTTCAGACTGAGCGGGATTGGAATGACGAAGCAGCACGAAAGCAGCTTGTCGAACTTTTCAACGCATGGGGTTTCAAAGATCCCGCCAGTATCGAAGGCCGCAAGCGGCTGGCCGCAATTTTATTCGCCTGAGGATCCATAGGATCTATCTTAGAGACACTGCGAGAGGACCAGGCCATTGCCAACGGCCGAACGTTACTTGAAGCCGTCAGACCTGCCGACCGAGATTCCAGTATTTCCCCTACGCGGGGCAATACTGCTGCCACGTGCATCGCTACCGCTCAACATCTTCGAGCCGCGCTATCTGGCGATGGTCGACTGGGCTCTGCGCCATGATAGGGTTATTGGGGTCATACAACCTACGGGTGGCGCTGAAGACGAAGAAAGCCCGCACGGCAAAGATTTCGATCTGCGCTCAGTTGGCTGTGCAGGCCGCTTGACTTCCTATCAGGAACTAGATGACGGGCGTCAAGTTATCACCTTGACTGGCATCGTTCGGTTTCAGGTGCGCGAAGAACTAAACGCCGACACACCGTTCCGGCTCATGCACGTCAGCTATGACCGCTTTACCGGAGATTTCGAGCACGGTCTCGGTGAAGACGCGGTCGATCGTGAGAGACTCCTTTCGGTTCTGCGCAAGTATCTCGACGCCAACCGCCTGCAGGGCGACTGGAACTCCATTGTCCGCGCCTCCAGCGAAATGCTGATCAACGCATTGTGCGTTATGAGCCCCTATGGCCCCGAGGAAAAGCAGGCGCTACTTGAAGCCAGTGATTTGAAGTCCCGTGCCGATGTCCTGATCGCCTTGGCGGAGATGGAGATGGCGTCAGGTGGTGGCGAGCCGGGCGGGACGTTGCAGTAGAGTTGCTGCGGGTTCTGTGGGCAAAGGTAATTGTAAGGCAAGTTCATGGCTGACAATCCTCCTAACAAACCTAACGAACAACCCGATCCTCGCTTGCTTGAACTACTGGTTTGCCCTCTTACCAAGACGCGTTTGACCTACGACCGGGTCAACGAAGAGTTGGTGAGCAAGGCCGCAGCTCTCGCATTTCCGATCCGCAATGGCGTCCCGCTGATGACGCGCGAAGCGGCCCGCAATCTGGACGATGAGTAGAGCACATTCTCGCAAGCGGCTTAAATTAGAGTGCCGCCTGGTCGAGTTCTCACAAGCCTCTAAAAATTATTATATTGCAAGGCTTTAACCAAGCTTTCTGTTGTGCCGCTTGAATAGTGGCGTTTACCAAACTCATTCAGGTATTCTTCACGATCCGCGTGCTTCGTATGGCCCTGTTACAAAGTGCAGAACACCGCTCTGCACCGAGTCTTTATTTCCATATAAGCAGTTTTCGCGGGCTCGGACCGGGCATGCAACGCCGCATCGGATCGATTTTAAGCGAGGCTTTTTGTACGCGGTCGTCAACAGTATCGGACGCTTGAAGGAGTATGCAGCTGCGCGCCTACCCGACGCGTGTGCGTTGCTAGGTGGGCTGCTGCTGATAACAGCGCTTGCGTCGCTTCCCGAACCATTTGGAGCAGCGCACGCGCTCGCAATTCTCGGCACGGCTCTGAGTGGATTGGCATTTTGGTTCTTCCACAGCACCGCTTTTCAACGCGATGCGGCAGCTTCGCCACCGGATCTGAACCAGCTTAAGGGGCTTGGCGACCGGCTTGAGGAGCGCATCGAGAAACTGCAGGATTTGCGCCCCGAAGTTTTTGATCGCGAAACCCGCTACGGTGAATTGCTCGATGCGCAATCCGATCTAATCTTACGCATAGACCGTCAGCGTCGCGTAACCTTCGCCAACCAGTCATTCTGCCAGATGTTCGATGTCGGGCGCGAGGATGTGTTGGGCTCACCATTATCCTCGGAGGTCCTTTCCACCGCAGATCCGCTTCAAGAGACAGTAGGCGCCCTTGAGGATAAGCAGATCGTGACACCGCAGAGGACTCGCTGGGTTTCCTGGCAGGTCCATAGACTCCCTGCAGACGAGCATCGCCTACGCTCGTTCGAACTCGTTGGCAGGGACATAACCGAGCAATGCGCATACCAACAAAACCTTTCCGAGGCTCGAAAACTCGCCGAGGCCGCCAATCAAGCCAAGTCGCGTTTTCTCGCCGCGATGAGCCACGAGGTTCGCACGCCGAAGAACGGTATCCTCGGCATGTAGGCTCTGTTGCTCGAGACCAAGCTGAGCGACGAACAGCGCAACTTCGTCAGTGCGATCCATCAATCTGCGGGCATCCTGTTGTCGCTAGTCGATGAGGTCCTTGATTTCTCCAAGATCGAAGCGGGCAAGCTGACACTACGTGAGGAGCGCTTCACTATCGTTGACACGGTGCAGGCGGCGGTGGAGTTACTGGCACCTCGGGCATACGAGAATGACCTTGAGCTGGCTTTGAGGGTGTCGCCGGGTGTTCCGCAAGAATCCATCGGCGATGCAGCGAGAGTGCGTCAAGTTCTCCTTAATCTGCTTTCCAACGCTATCAAGTTCACCGATACCGGCGGTATAACCTTGTCGGTTGAGATGGGCGGGTGTGAGCCCGGCGCCGATGCCACAAACAAGCGTCAGCACTTCCTGTTTTCCGTGAAAGATACCGGTGTCGGTCTGGCCGCGGCAGATCGCGCCAAGCTGTTCGAGGAATTCGAGCAGACCAGATCTGGCTTGGGCCAAAGGCTCGGTGGGACTGGATTGGGACTCGCGATCTCGCTTAGCCTAGCCTTGGCGATGGACGGCGATATCAGCGTCATCAGCGCTCTTGCAGCCGGGTCGACATATACCGCCGACCTTGCATTGATCAGCGTGCCGCAGAGTGATCAAGAAGTCCACCTTCCCCAGCCGGCGCGTCGCGTGCTTCTCGCATTCGATAGACTGATCGAGCGGAATGTTATGGATAGAATACTCCTGGCCAACGGGTTGCAGGTTGTCGAGACGTCCTTCGCCGGCGCAGTGGACGCCCTCCGCAGTTGCAAATCGGGCACAGGCTTTGATTGCGTCGTGGTCGACACGACAGCCGATCCAGTTGAAGCCGCAGTGCTCATGCAAGAGGCCACCCTCCGGGCGAAGGATCCCGTTGGTGTTGCCCTAACGGAAATCAACTCCCGTGCGAAACTCCTCCAACTCCATTCAGCGGGCTTCAAAAGATATGCAATCCGTCCCGTTCGCCCAGCGTCATTGATTGAGTAGATTGGTCGGTCTGATGAAGAGCTCAAACGTCAGCCGAAGCCCATCGGGGAAGAAACTAGACAAGGGTGGCCAAATTCTCTCGTAGCGACGATCCCGCATCAACGGCGCGTCGTTCTTATCGCTGAGGATAATGCAATCAATGAGTTGCTTGCAGTGAAGGTCGTCGAGCGTGCCGGCCATGAGGCGCTCACGGTGCGAAATGGACTCGATGCGCTGGAATACATGCGCCGCGCTCTGCAAGGGGCAGCGCGCATGCCCGATGCTATCCTGATGGACATTTTTATGCCCGGTCTCGATGGCATGGAAGCCTCGCAACGCATTAGAGCCTTGTTCGCTGACGACGAAAAGGAACGGACCTGCCCGTCGATCATTGCGCTCACAGCGCATGCTTTTGCCGAGGATCGGCAACGTTACCTCGAGGCTGGTCTCGACGACTTCTTGACGAAGCCCTTAGTCCCCCCAGACCTGCATCGCGTCTTGGAAAATGCGTTTCGAAATTTCTCCTATCAGCGTGGCTCCGCTGCCTAAGGGAAAACAATCGCTATGCTGACGGCCCCCCTATTTGACAGCTCCGGAAACACACCTTCATATGATTTCAAAGTGTCGTGTGCTGCATATGGGTCGTGGTTGCAAATGAGCCAGTAGCAAGAGGTCACATTTACAGCCTTTGACATTGCTAGAAGTCGCACCATGGAATCCGGGGGGTTGCCACCGCACAAAAATAGACAAACATGACGAGCGCATGCCGGTATTCTGTGGTGATCGCGTCCATATGGGGATCCAAGTCAATGACACGAGAGCGACTGGCAACGAACGGCTTTACGGGGAACTACGACGTATCGGCATTCGGCCGTCGCTTGGCTGGTCCTTATGCCGCTCAGAATCGCATGAGTGCGCTGCAGCCTCGCCGTCGCCCACTAGCCCCACGCTCGTTTGGCAGGGTTGGCTCCATGGAAGTACGGCTCGCTCAAAGCCGAGATGAAGTCCGCGAGGCGCAGGCACTCCGCTTTAATGTCTTCTACGAAGAAATGTCAGCAGTACCGAGCATCACCGCTCGGATGCGCAAACGCGATGAAGACGCCTACGACGCGATCTGCGATCATCTTTTGGTCATCGACCACGCCGCCCCCACCACCGGCGGCGGGTGGCGACAGCATCGTCGGCCTGCAGTAGTCGGGACTTATCGGGTTCTGCGGCAATTGAAGGCCGAACGCAGTCTCGGGTTCTACACGCAGGGCGAATATGACATAGCGCCATTGATAAAACTCCATCGCCGCAATTACGAATTTATGGAACTGGGGCGTTCTTGCGTGCTGAAGCCTTACCGCAACAAACGTACCGTTGAACTACTCTGGCACGGTCTATGGGCTTACGTGCGTGAGCATAAAGTCGACGTCATGATTGGCTGCGCCAGCTTCCCTGGCACGGACCCAGATGTGCACTCAGTCTCGCTGAGCTTCCTACATCACAATGCCCTCGCGCCAAATAAGTGGCGTTGTCGCGCCCATGATCGACTTCACGTTCCAATGGATAGGATGGCGAAAGAGGATGTCGATGCGCGTGCCGCTCTCAAAGCCATGCCGCCGCTTATCAAGGGGTACCTGCGGTTGGGAGCCGTTGTCGGTGACGGTGCCGTTATCGATCGCCAATTTGGGACCACCGACGTGTTGATAGTCTTACCGGTGGAAAATATCGACCCGCGCTACTTCGGGCACTTCGGAGCCCCCGATGAAGTTGGGAGCCGTATTTCGTAGAGGTTTTTTTGAGGCCGGATGGGAGGCTGAGACGAACCGCATTGCTACGATGGAATTCAAGTGAGAAGCACTTCGAACAATTACGAGCGCTAGACCGGGAGTGCTCGAATAAATTTCTGAGTATCGCGCTCATAATCAAGAACTAGCGCCAAGAAGAGGAGCCAGGCGTCGTGAATCAGCCTACGAGCTACTTCGGCTAGAAAAACCGCTGTGTTTTGCGCTATACGCGTCAACATGGGCTGTCACCAAGACCTATAGACACAAACTCACGCCGCTGAGTCTCACCTATCTGCAATTCTTGGTGCTCGTTGTCCTGTGGGAACACAAGGGGTCTACGATATCCGCGATCGGGGACAGGCTGATGCTCGATCCGGGCACGCTTACTCCGTTGCTCAAGAGCATGGAGCTCGTAGAACGCCACCGCGGTATGCGTGACGAACGAGAAGTGCAGGTCAATGTCACTGATCAAGGCAAGGTCATGCAGGCTCGCACACTGGACGACAGACGTTACGTGGCCACACAGCTCGGGATGACCAAAGAGCAGATTATGTCGCTTCGAGCTGACTTGATGAATTTGATTGCCCGTATGCAGGAATCTGAAGCGGCTTCGAGAAACGAGCCCCGGAGCCAGGCGGGTCACAACGCCACTGAGCTTTTAGGAGGCAAGTAGATCCATGGTGTCGGCGCACCTGGAATAATGCGGCCTGATCGAAGGCGTTCACGAGCGGCACCTGAATATGCGTCGAAAGACGGTTGGCGAACCTAATAAAGCGCAAGTCGAAACCGCAGTCATGCGGATTTGCCTCTCCACTAGCTCAATGAACGATCCGCGGCTCCGCTCGCGATCCTACTTGCGTCCCTTCTTAACGGGCTTCCTTGCAGCTACCTTCTTGTTTGTCTTCTTTTCCAGTTTGCCATCGGCTTTGTTGCTTGGCTGGTTCGCCTCTGCTGCTGCGGTACCCTTCCCCGTTGAGCCGAATCCACCGGTGCCGCGTTCCGTCTCCGCAAGCGCCTCGACCTCAACGAGCTCCACCCTTGCAACTGGGGCAACGACAAGCTGCGCGATCCGTTCGCCGCGACGGATTTCGAATGGAGCGCCACCGAGGTTCGCCAGCAAAACGGCAACTTCCCCCCGGTAATCAGCGTCAATGGTCCCAGGGGAGTTAAGCACTGTGATTCCGCTCGACAACGCAAGTCCGGAGCGGGGACGAACCTGTCCCTCATAACCTTCCGGCAGGGCGAGCTGGAGACCGGTTGGCACCAGCGTCCGCGAACCAGGTAACAGGGTTATAGGTGTATCCCAGCCAACCGCCGCAACCAGGTCGAGACCCGCTGAAAAAGCGCTCTGATAGGCAGGCAGCGGCAGGTCCGCACCATGCGAAAGTCGCGTGAATCTCACGGTAACCGGGCCGGATTTTGGCTTGCTACTCTTCATCATATCTTGTGAGTTTTGGCTCTCATGGTCTTGTTTATTTGCGTTTTTTCTTCGGCGACGGCGAACTCCCGTGCCATCTCTTTAACAAGCGCTACTGCAACCTCGTCTTTCGACAATTCGGGCCAGCTCTCGTGTCCATCCTCACGGATCAGGTGCACACTGTTGCGGTTGCCGCCCATGATTCCGGTCTCGGCTGAGACGTCGTTGGCGACGATCCAGTCACATCCCTTGCGCTTCAGCTTTGCGCTGGCATGCTCGATAACCTTTTCGGTCTCGGCGGCAAATCCGATCACGAGTTCCGGACGACCCTTTTTTTGCTTTGCAATCGTTCTCAGAATGTCGGGATTGGGCACCAGCTCCAACGCCGGAGCAGGCTCACCCTTCTGCTTTTTGATTTTTTGTGTGCCTTGCTGGGCAACCCGCCAATCCGCAACTGCCGCACAGAAGACGGCGATATCTGCCGGCAGGGCCCGCTCTGCGGCGAAGAGCATCTCGGCGGCAGTTTCAACTTTGATCGTCTCCACTCCGGCCGGGTCGGGTAGATTGACGGGTCCGCAGATCAACGTTACGCGTGCGCCAGCTGCTAAGGCGGCAGCTGCGATGGCATGGCCTTGCTTTCCAGAAGAGCGGTTGGCGATGTAGCGTACGGGATCGATCGGCTCATGCGTCGGTCCGCTGGTCACAACAACGTGCCGGTTATGGAGCGGGCCTGTCGAGCTATGAGTCCTTGCCGAGCGATCGGAAGCAGTCATCTCTTCGATGGCCTCGATCAGAGCCGGGACTTCGGCAAGCCGCCCTGGTCCGGCTTCGTCGCGCTCCGCCATTTCGCCGGTTTCCGGTCCAACGAAACGAGCGCCGTCCGCATACAGCTGGCGGACGTTGCGCTGGGTTGCCGGTTTAAGCCACATCCGGGGGTTCATCGCTGGGGCAATCAATGGTGGCTTGTCGGAAGCCAACAGCACCGAACTTGCCAGATCATTGGCAAGTCCGTTGGCCATTTTGGCAATAAGGTCGGCCGTGGCCGGAGCGACCAGGATGACATCGGCATCGCGGCTGAGCCGGACATGACCAATCTCACTTTCGTCGTCGAGGTCGAACAGTTCGGTGAAAACGCGCTCGTTGGTCAGCGCCGAAACTGACAGTGGCGTGATGAACTGCTGCGCTGCCGTTGTCATCACCACGCGCACGCCCACCCCGCGTTCGCGCAGCCTTCGAATGAGTTCCAGGCATTTGTAGGCGGCAATACCGCCGCCTATAATAAGGAGGATGCGCTTGTGTTCCACTCTTGAGATGCTTTCGTCGGTGTGCTGCGGCCGAATTCGCCGACAACCTAGCATACCGGTACGTTTTGAAGGGTTAAGCCTGGCCGACCCCGGCGGGGGCTTCGTTAACCGGTTAATGACCGTCGCAATTAGGCAAACTTGCCTTGCTTATCAGAGCCCTCATTGACCGCGCGGTTCCATACACCACCACAAGAACGCATGACCAGAGGTCGCCCCTCTTCTCGTGCGAGAAGCGGCCTCCGCTGTCGAGCTATTACTCGCCAAGGTACTTCATATTGGTCCAGCCGACGCCGCCGCGCCAGCTCACCAGGCACCAACTCCGTTTGCATGGACCAAGGCAGTGTATTCCTAAGCCGTCTGGTCCGATGCGTCCGACAACTCTAGAACGTGAGGAGGGCTGGCTGCGAATATTGAGGACATCCTAGTCCGCCACCCCGCGTACGCGATAGTTGTGAGGGCCATGGGCACAGTCGAAGGCCTGCGCGCGGTCAAATTCAGTTGGCGCTGGCATCACGAGGAAGGCAGACGCCGCTACAGCGCTAAAGATACTGGCGGTGAAAAATCTTCCGACGTTAGCGACGAGCACGAGAGCTCTCCAAATTTAATGCAAAAGTTGGAACGTCCGGTTGAGATCAGGATCATTCCGTAGGACAAGTGTCTTCTTGGCATCATGGCTTGAGCAATCGAGTGCCACAATCGAAATGAGTGCAATCTGAATGGGCAACTCAGGATTCGTTCATGTGATAGAGCAAGTGCCGTGCCCGTTTGTGTCTGGCTTCGTTCTCCAGCGGCAGGGCTGAAGCCGCTACCGCTTAACTTGAGCATTCGCTGACCAAGCGCGAGTAAAAGTGAGACATCGGGGTTGGCATCTTTTTCATCGGTCCCGACGTAATATGCGTTTCCGCCTGGATCGTATGCTAAGGTCTTTGTCCTGTCACGATGCAGGGTCACGTTATAGAAGAGGCCTTTCTGTCCGTTAGGGCGATTGGGTTGACCAAGCTCAAAACTTGGACATCAGGGCTAAACACGTCAGTGATTCAGGCTTTTTTGGCATATATATTAGGTCCCCGAGATTGGTCCGATGTTGGTCAAAACCATCAAGCCAAGATCCGAATACAATGGTGTCTGGGGTGGGGAGTGCTGCCTTTGAGCAATATGAAAAAGCTGGGTTTAAGGCTAGGCGCACTTTTAGCGGCGGCTTCAATGGCTCTGACGGCGCCGGGGGCTGCCGATACGCAGCAAGATTGCTTTGGTCCGAACGGCGGCAATCGCATTGATGCCTGCTCGCGCCTATTGGAGTTGCCGCTTCCGCCGCTTGAAAAGAGCTACGCCTTCGCGATGCGTGCGCTCGCGTATTCATTACAGGGACGCTACGAGCTGGCAATTCCCGACTATGATCGCGCCATCGATATCTCGCCGGATTTTGCAGTAGCGCTCAATAACCGGGCTTGGGCCTATTACAAATCCGGTCTGTACGAAAAAGCCAAGCCCGATGTGGCGCGCGCCCTTCAACTTTCACCCAACAGCCCTCACGCCCTCGACACACGCGCGCACGTCCGTCAAGCGCTAGGCGATCAGCTTGGTGCTCTTAAGGATTACACTTCGGCGATGCGTTACGGCAAAGCCCGCATGGTCAAGCTCTATCAATGTGGACTGCAAGCGCACGGTCTCTACAATGGAGTGCTGAGCGGGATCTTTTCAGAAAAACTCCGCAGCGCACTAGAGACCTGTGTGAAAAACCTAGGTTGCGACCCGCTTCCGGGCGACGAGGAATGCCGCCGTCTGACGTCCTAGGGCATTTTCCATCTAGCGACAAAGCGTTCGGTTTCAGGCGCGATCTGAGCTATTGTTTCAAGGAGAACGTGCGCGATTTTGATAAACGCGCGGCGGAGGCGTCGATCGCATGCGACTACTCCCTAAACCAGTGTGGAGGGTAAAGTGCGCGACCAGCCAGTTAGCTTGATGACGGCTCGAACGAGTTCTATGCGGCTCGGCCCGGCCGCACCGCACGTTCTTCGATCAGCTTGAGGACCTCGTTAACTGCTTGTTCGACGGTCCGCCCCGTGGTGTCGGCAACAGCGTCTGCCATCTCGTAGAGCGGCACTCTTTCAGCCAGTGCTGCTTCAAGCTTGGGGTGCACTTCTGCCGCGTAGGCATCGTCACCGTCGAAGGTTTCCTCACCCCAGCCGCGATGGATCTCATCGAGCGACGCGCGCACCCAAACGACAAAGCATCCAGCCAGCAAGAGATCATAGGTGGTCTTCGACCGGACGATCCCACCTCCCGTCGTGATGACACCGCGCGGCAGGCTGTTCAGAACGTTGCTCAGGCATTCGTGCTGCAGCCGTTGGTAGACTTCTTCACCATGAACCGAGAACACTTCCGACACTTCGATGCCGCTAGCGCGCTCGACCTCGCGATCCAAGTCGACGCAGGGCAACGATAGAGCCTGTGCCAGCGCGCCACCCAATGTTGCTTTGCCAGCGCCACGCATCCCGACAAGCGCAATACGCGCGACACGGGAAGGCGGCTTGCGTCCAAACCGGTCGACGAGCAGCTGGCGCGCCTCCGCAGCTTGCGCTGCGCCGAGTTTCTCCAAGTGATGGATGGCCAGTGTCTTGTCGATCGGTCGATCATCATCCTCGATGGTCAGGTCGTGCACGCGAGTTCCGAGAGCGTCGGCGATGCTTCTCAATACCAACAGCGAAGCGTTGCCCGAACCCCTCTCGAGTTCAGCGAGATACCTCTCCGATACGCCGGAAGTATGTGACAGCGCCTTGCGCGACATGCCCATCTGCAGACGCATCAATCGAACGCGCTCTCCAACGAGTCGCAGATAGGCTTCATCAGCCGGTTCGGACCCCCGCCGTGCTTCGCTCGGGATGCCATTAGAGTGTTTTGCCATTCCCATTCCAATCGAAAGGTGGCCCACGCTTGTACAACGTAATTGTGACTGGGTTAGCCAGCCTCGTTTTGTATGAGCTGTGCTTGGCCACAGGCCCTCAGTTATGCAAACGTCTTCAGGAGATAGTGTACACCCATTCCTAGCGACTTGCACCGCGGCGCAACAATAAATTTTGCAGCGCACTTTATGAAAGCTTGTCTACATTGAGCAAAATAATAGGTTCTGAGGTTGAATTCGGAGGACGATAATTGCGCCATGTCAGGAAAAAGTGAGTAATGCTTCCGATTGTGTACATGAGGACGATGCGCCCTGGAAAGGCCGTTCGCTAATGCGAAGCATTCCTTCTCCAGGCATTCTTGGGACTGACTGTTCCGCGTTCGGAAGGAAAGATCAGGGTAAACGATGCGCAAAAACATCTTGCGAACTCTCCTGGAGCAGGGGCCGCCTGTGATCAATGGTTGGTGTTCAATTCCGTGCTCTTATGCCGCAGAAATCATGGCCCATCAGAGCTACGACAGCCTGACGATTGATCTCCAGCACGGCGCCATGTCTTACGAGACCGCATTCGCGATGCTACAAGCCATTTCCTCGACGCAGACAATCCCCTTAGCACGGGTTCCCTGGCACGATCCCGGCTTGATGATGAAGCTCCTCGATGCCGGTGCCTACGGGTTGATTTGCCCGATGGTCAACTCTGCAGAATCGGCAGAGGCGTTTGTCGCTGCCTGTCGTTATCCCCCACGAGGGATGCGATCATTCGGTCCCAATCGGGCCACTTTATACTCCGATGCTGGATCAAGCGGAGACTACGCCGCAGCCGCCGACGCCGAGTTAATATTGTTGGCCATGATCGAGACCCGTGAGGGTATGCAGAATTTGGATGCGATCCTGTCAGTCCCTGGGCTGGATGGTATCTATGTCGGCCCGGGCGACCTCTCGCT
Source organism: Filomicrobium sp. (assembly GCA_030665765.1). GTDB lineage: Bacteria > Pseudomonadota > Alphaproteobacteria > Rhizobiales > Hyphomicrobiaceae > Filomicrobium. The sequence goes on along the minus strand of DAOUZE010000002.1, from coordinate 26,082 downwards.
GGCTTTCGGGGCTCCCCCATCTATGGCGCCAAGTGATCCCACCGTTGTTGCAGCGATCAGCTCGGCGCTCTCGGCGGCGCAGCAACACAATCGCTTCGCGGCAATCCATACGGACGGTCCCGAAACGGCCAAGAAACGTTTTGCCGAGGGATTCGGCATGTGCACTTTGCAAAATGACGTCCGTTTGTTGACCGACGCAGCCAAGGCGCAGGTGCGGGCAATCCGGGACGATCTCTTACACGCGGCATTCCGTTAGCGCGGGACGCCGGCCGGCCACATTGTTCGGCAATGTTACCAATCCAATTCCAACGTTTCATCGACATCCAGCAGCCGCAGCGGTAAATGACCCAGCAAGGCCGCCAGCAGCTAGCTGGAAACGTCTCCGGAGTGAGTGAGGATGACGCACGGCTCGTCTGTCGAAAACGGCGCCGAGAGCGTGGTGGCCGCGACACCGCATCGACCCATTCGGCCAAGGCCGTGGGCTGCGGCCTTCACGATTGTCTGTGCCGCTTTTCTCACCCTTCTGTTGCCGCTTGCAGCGCCGACTCTCAACGGGCTAGGCATTGGCGGTCTTCCGCTTGGCTATTACCTAGCCGCTCAAGGCGGTCTGCTTCTGGTCGCGCTACTTGGGCTCTGGCTCTCTGGTCCCTGGAACCGTACCGCTCGAGGGCAAAGATTAAGCGCGTTCCTTGCCTCACTCACGGCCTGCGGAAGCTGGCTGACAGCCGGGACCGTCTTGACCTTGACGGGCGCCTTGTTTGTCTACGGCCACGATGGGCTGCCGCTCTATCTTGGGCTCAGCGCCGGCCTTCTTGTCTCGCTGGTGTTCATCGCTCCAGCTCTCGACCGGGCCGGTGCTCTCCACGTCGATGATCTTCTTGGCCGCGTTACCGGCAGCGCCTTCACTGCGGCCGCGGCGGGTCTAGGAATGGCTGCTGGTCTCCTCATCTTGGTCTCCATCGAAATGGAAGTCGCTGGTCTTGCCGTGTCGGTGGCCGCCAGTAAGCAAGGCTGGCAGACCCCGGCCGTCATCGGCGGCGTGTCCGTGCTGGCGGTGTTTCTATCGTTCATTCCGGGACGTCGGTTCTGGCACGCCCTGCTGGCTGCTGCGCTGGTAGGACTCGCATCGGTAATCTGGACCCTGGTGTGGGGGGTCTCCGGCAAACTGCCTGTCGGTTTCGTTCCGCAATTGGCTTACGGCCCGGCTCTCAGCGAGTTGACCCTGACGGAACGGGCGCTGCTTGTTGAGGGATTGGGCGATCCGCTAAGTATGCCGCCCTTTGCAAGGCCATTCGTTCAAGTTTCGCAACTCAACTTCGTCGTGCTCACATTGAGTATGCTTCTGGGAGCGGCGGTCCTTCCCCACATGCTGTGGCGGCGTAGAACCGCTGCCGCGGACCCGTCTAACGAGGCTACCTCGTCGCGCGATGCGTTTCCATCGCGACACAAGGCCGCTTTCGGGCTTGTCGTGGCGGCCATAATACTGACAGCATTGCCTGCCGCCGCTGTCTTCACAAAGCTTGAGCTATACCAGAAGGTCGCCGCCGGGCTTCAGGTTAAGGAGCAACCGACATGGCTGCAACAAGCTCAGAAAGCCGGATATATGAGGGTTTGCCGGGCACAAGCGCCTAGCGACATAGCGCCCGACGCGGAAAATGTAACGGCGGCATCCAAGGAGATGCCCGCTGCCTGCGGCGATACTACAGGCCGCTTGCGCATCGTCGATCTTGCGATTAATCCGGGCGCCGTCGTTCTCTTAATGCCGGCCTTTGCCGGCTTCAGTGAGCCCAAGCCCTCGGCATTTGCGGCACTGATCGGGCTGTTTGCAGTTCTTGCCTCGGCGGCCACTTTGCGTATGACGGTGGAAGTCTCGACCGGCGGGTTGCGAAATTCTAACGCCGATCAAGTCAGAGCCCCGCCTTCCATGGTGCTGCGCATTCTCTTGACGATTGCTTTCGCGACCGCAGCTACCGTGATCGTCGTCCTGCTGGGTGAGTCGCCAGTCAATCGGCTCTATTGGGCCTTCGCGGTGTTAGGCGCATCATTGTTTCCGATGCTGCTGCTGGCAGCGTTGATGCCACGGATCAGCGGCGTCGCGCTGGCGCTGGGTGGACTCACCGGACTTGCGGCCTGTCTCTATTACGTCGTCGGGACAACCGGCATATTCGCTCCGCAGTTCGCTCTGTCTTGGGCGTCGGTCTCCGATGCGCCGCCATGGCTCCTGGATGAGTTGCGAGAGCTTCTTCAGACTTGCGCCTCTGAGACCGCCGAAAGTCCGCAGGCATGTCGAAACGCACTTGAACTTGGCCCCGAGCTGGCGAATTGGTTCGGGATCGACGGGCGCGCGGGCGCTGCAATTGGCGGCCCGCTAGGTATCGTCGTGACGCTCGTGGCCGCCGTTCTGTCGCCTTCCACTTGGCGACGTCCGTTATAAGCCCGTCCATCACGCCTGTTTGCACCACCTAATGTTCTGTGTCCGCACAAGTTGCGTGAGCGCGCAACGTGTCACCCCCCTGACCCCAATTAGCCGGAATAATTGCAATAACTCGGAAATAGCTTTCGGGATTGAGTGCGGAATTCTTTGGCTGCGACAAATTCGTTTAAGTCACTACCCCCGCGCTGGACATTGGGGCATAGAAAAAATCTATGCCGTTAACCATACTCAATATCAACAGTTTGGTTCAATTTTTTCTTTGCGCACCCCATAAAAAAAATGCGAGAGGAATTCTATTTCGCGGCGTTTGAAATGATGCGGCGGAGTGCCACGAATAATCAACTATCGCGCCGCGGCTTTTGAGGGAAAGTAAATGAGCACATTGCGACAGCCCAGCGGAACGCCCACTCGGCGTCCGTTCACAAAGAAAGTTCTTGCGTTTCTGAGCATTATAACGGCGGCGATGCTGTTCGCTGGCATTCCCTTCGGGGGAGATGCTGGGCAAGCGCAAGCTGGCTACACAGGAATGCAGTCGAAGCTGGCGGGCCGCTACGAAGGCTATCGGAATCGCCGCGCTGAGAAGCTGCAGGCCTATAAAACGCGAAAAACATACAGGCGATCAGCGAAAAAGACCTATCAGAAATGGCGTAAAAAAAAGTCGTACAAGAGATGTCGTAACGGAAAACGTCGTTGCTCCGGCAAAAAGCGCTATAGCGGAAAAACCGTAAAATACCGCAAGTCCAAGCGCTCCAAGTCGTCGAAGCGGTATGCCTACAAAACGAAATACAAAAAGGTTGCGTCTCTATCGCCGTCATATAAGCCCAAAAGCCGCAAGAGCCTTTCCGGCGGCGGTGTCCGATGGGTTGCCTCGGCTGACTGCTTGAATGGCACGTTGAAATCGATCGTCTATCAGGTTGCCTCCAAATTCGGGCCTGTGACAGTATCCTCGACCTGCCGCAGCAAGAAGCGTAATGCCAGAGCAGGTGGTGCGAAGCGGTCACAGCATCTGTCGGGCAGTGCGGTTGATTTTCGCGTGCACGCCAATCATCGCGCTGCCTACGCCTACCTGAAGAGCCACGGTTCGGTGGGCGGCTACAAGCACTACGGCGGTGGCTTGTTCCACATCGATGTTGGCCCGCGCCGGACGTGGTGACCAGGTGTCCTCTTAATAGCGATCCACGAAAAAAAGACCAGGGAGCATGCCCTCGCACTCCCTGGCCCTGTCGACTGATGATTGAATTACTCGGCTTTCGCGGGCGTCGCTTTTTGTGCTTCATCGACCTTCGCTGCTTCCACCCCGGAGAGCCACTCCATGAAACGCGCCTCAACATTATCGCGGTTGTCCCGCCACCAGGTTTCGCTATGTTCAAGCGCGGTGGTGAGATTTTCTGGAGCTGTCGGTAGGAAGGCGCCGAGGTCGAGACCGGCCGTCATGTGTCGCTTGGTCAACGCCAATGCCGAGGTCCGCGTGGGGCCATACGGAAAGCGCTGTGCGATGGCCGCCATCTGCTGCGGCTCGGTCGCGAACCGTAAGAATTCCAGAGCAAGATCCTGTCGCGTGCTTTTCGTAGGGATCGCCCAGTAGGTCATCGAATAGATTTGGCCGTCCCAGATAATATCGAGCGGCAAACCGCGCGCGACGGAAAAGAACGCGCGTCCGCTAAAGGTTTGCGCTATAGCTGCATCACCAGATCCGAGCGCTTTGATCGCAGCCTTGCTTGAATCAACCCAGATTATCTGTTTCTTGATCTGGTCGAGTCTTGCAAAAGCGCGGTCCTGCCCACCGGTCGTCGCAAGAAGCCCGTAAACTTCACCAGGCAAAACCCCATCCGCCATCAGCGCGGTTTCAAGTAAAAAACGTGGATCTTTGATCAAGGCGCGTTTGCCGGGAAACCGTTTTGCGTCGAAGAGATCAACGAGCCTCTGAGGCTTCTGCTTTTTGAACGCCTTGCGGTTGATTGCGATCACATGCGACCAGGCGAACGTACCAATTCCGCAAGGTTTCAGGCTACCCGGCAGGAAATCCGCTCTGGCCCCATCGCTGCCGGTCACAGCATGCGCGTGTTCGCCCGACGCGATTTTTACAAGTTGACCGGCACTGCATCCTGCGTCGATCTCGACAGCGGAAAACTCCCCGGCGTCGAGCGAAACACCTGGCTTCCCTTCGCCAAGGTCAATCGGCGCCCCATTCGTCCGGACGGTTACATCGACGTCGATGTCCCGCTTCTCCTTGAAGCGATTGATCACCACCTCCCTTTGAGCGGCACCGTAAGCGCCGGACCAGATCGCAACATTGAGCTTGTTTGGTTCTGGCTCGCTGGCGGCAGGCTCTTTCGTGGTTATTACTTCGGATGGCGTATCCGCCGTGGGTTCAACAGTTCTATCGGGCTGGTGAGCCTGTTGCTCAGAGCCGTCCTGAGTGGTTACGGCAGATTCGACGTTTGGCTCTTCGTCGAGCTCCGCGGCACTCTTATCTTGGGCGCCATCGGATGTGACGCCGATCGCTGTTGCAGGGCGTTCTGTGTCTGCATCGGGCCGCTGCACCTCAGCAGCTTGCTTCTTGGGTTGGACCGCCTGTCCTTCGGAGATTTTAGATTGTTGTGCCGGCGGGCTGGGCTGCGCGCGAAGTTCCTGAACTGGCATCACAAAGCAGAGCGCAATGGCGCAGATGCCGACCTTAAACCAAGCTGTATCACCAACCTGCTTCCTGGAGCAGAAGCGGGTGTTGTTAAGCGTGTAGAGCGGCGGAGGCAAAATTTCGCTCATCGGATACCAAACCTTTTGTGTCGCGACGGGGACGTAGGGGGGAAACATACTCAGTCTTGCAGGGAGCGCTCCGAGAGCTAGTGATTTCCCAAAGACCCCAATTCCCGATACTCCGCCCCTTATCCGCGAGTCGAAGCTTGACCCCGTGATTTCGGCGCCGCCGGCAACGGTGTTGTATTAGGGTAGAGGGGATTTTGGGCTTTGTTAGGGAAGGGCCGCCGAAACAGCATTGGATTGTCCCATTGGCCGGTGATGTAGAGCACGCTTGGCTCTTCGCCAGCATTCGGCTCGTCACGTGGAAACAAACTGAGGTCCAAACTGCGCCGGTGAAGGCTAAACGTCCCGGTTACTGCCACCTCGCTGCGTCCCCGCCGTGCACCATGAAGCCGATTGATCCGCGCCACGCCGTTTTTAAACACCACATGCGCGGATATGCTTTGCAGCCCCATCTGCCCTCTGGCCGCGTCTCCCCATCCGCTCGTGGGAGCCTCGCCGACTCCGATGCTTTTGACGAGACCGGGTAAATTGGCGCGCAACGTTGCCCCGTTTCGCATTTGCACCTCGACCGGACCTTCTAGACTGCGCATGAAGGTGTCGGCAGTGTACCAGTCGCAGTTGAGGTCAATTGTGACATCAGCTGGCCCAGTAATGACCTGATGCGGAAAAATGAAATCCGTTAGGTGTTCGAGGCGAACACTTTTGAGTTGACCGCGTACGCCGCATTGCGCGACGGGTCGGCTCGTATCGACGGTGAGCTGCAGGTTACCCGAGCCACCGTTAGGCAGCTGCATTTCAGCAAAGTCCACAAGAATGCGGCCATCGTGCAGTGTCATCGAAGCGGCCGTACGACCGAGTGAAAGTTCACCGGCGACGGTGCTTTGTGCTGAAACCCGAAGATCGATGTCGAGCTGTCGCAGTATCGGCAGACTCGCTTCGCTGAGGAATTTATGAAGGTGCGGCGGTAACCAGTCGACAGTTTGCTTCACAGTCGATGCAATAATAGATGAAGTGGCCTCGCTGTCGGTTCGGGCCATTAGCCCGCTGAGTTCGAAGCGTTCGAACGCCAAGGTGCCATCGATCAGCGGCCGTTCGCCATTGCAGTTGATCATCAAGGAACCGGCCGCAGTGTTGGCGTCGAGTTTGAACCGTGCGCTGGGAAAATGGAGCGCCTGGCCGGCCCATTCCATCCGGCCGTCTGATGTGAAAGTCTTGGGGCCGAATTCCGTCTGCCAAGCCAAGCCAAGCCAACGCGCAAACATTGGAACATCGTTGACCTGCAGGTGCGAGGTATCCGCGTTGAGCCGGCCGCCATCCCCGAGGGCGAATTGACCATCAAATGAGGCTTGAAGCAGCGTCCCACCGTCAACAGTGCCTCGGATTGGGAGTTGTTGTGCAGACCGGTCGGCAGCACTAAAGCCAATCGTCGTGTCGAATTTCAAGGTCCGGCCGAGCAACTCGAAGCTGCCGGCTGCGGTCATTCTCTCTCCCGGAACCGGGCGCACTCTCAACTGCACGTGGTGCAGTGTGGTTGGCCCCTTTTCGGCTGCGAACCGCAGAGTTCCATCCTCGACGATGAGCGCGCTGAGGTGCATGTCGGCGAGCGCACGTGCAAGCGGCGCTTGTCTTGCTTGCCATGCCTTGCTGCTAGCCGCCTTCTTGCTACCGCCAATGACGATATCGGCATCTTGTAGGATGAGAACGCCTTTACCACTGTCCAAAAGCTTCGTGACGGCGCGTGAACTGAGAGGCGTGGCGCCTTTGGGCTGTGCCAACGAGACCGTGCCGCGCCTCACCAGAATGCGCGGTTCTTTCATGATTTGCAGGGGTTCGCTGAGCGTAAAGGAGCCTTGGTCCGCCGCGTAGACCGCTGACGCTTTGAGAATCGTCTCAGCAGGATCTTCCGCCAGGAAAAACGGTAATGTCAGACCAATAACAACTGCGAATGCAGCGAAGGCCAAAATACGACGAGTTTGTCGATGGTCTTCTCGCTTCATCGTCCTGCCATTAAAAGATTACGCAGTACATGCCGCAAGAAGAACCTGTCACAGTCTGTAAAGCCTCACAACCCCACCCCGAAGCGACGGGGCCTAGTTCTATTGGGCAGACGACTGGCTGGCAAGTAGCTTAGAGGTGGAAGAAAACGTGAATCGTACTATGAACCTGTTGCGACAATAGATCATCGTCAGCCGAAATCGAGGCCATCGGCACACGCAACTGTTGAGAACTCAGAGTTACGCGCTGGACACCACATCAGCCACACTTCCCGCACGTCGACGAACGCCAGAAAACGATCGAGCTTCACTCGTTTCACTCGGGACGGGTGTGCAGGATTGCTGCGCGCCGGTATGCTTCTTTGTGTCGCCATGGGTATTTATGAATATGAAAAGTCCGATGGTCACAGCGAACACGGTCACTAACCCACCAAGTGCCGTCAGGGCCAACAGATCGGTGTTTAAGATGACATTGTACACATCTGAGTACATATGTGCCTGTTCCGGTTACGTTGACGGTTTTGGCGTCCTTCTTGGTGTAAGTCACACATATTTTCGTCCGTTTCGATCCCATTTGCATTGCGCATCGTCAATTGAGCTTCTGACGAGGATCAGCTTCCAGGGCGTCCGCCCGCCACGGCCCTGTGCAGGAGGAGAACCGGAATAAGCCCCACGGCCACGATGGTCAGGGCGCCCAAGGCCGCTTCCTCGAACTGCTCCAATGCGGCCAGTCCGTAGATGTGAGTGGCCAGGGTATCGAAATTGAACGGCCGCAATAGCAAGGTAGCTGGCAGCTCTTTCATTGCATCGACAAACACCAGCAGCCCGGCGGAGCCGAGTGCCGGCAGCAACAACGGCAAATGCACCCGCACTAGCGTCGATAGCGCGGTCTCCCCGAGCGCCCGGGACGCCGCATCGAGATTGGGTGAAATCCGTTCCAGTCCAGCCTCTATCGTTCCCAGCCCGACCGCCAGAAAACGGATCGAATAGGCGATGATCAAGGCGAAGATGGACCCTGAAAACAGCAGTCCCGTCGATACACCGAAAGTCGACCGCATCATCGCATCGATGCTGTTGTCGAGGCCGGCAAGTGGTATCAGCAGTCCGAGCGCCAGCACGGTGCCCGGCACGGCATATCCAAGCCCGGCAATACGGACAGCTGGTCGTGTGAATCCGTTCGCCGCCACTCGTTTGGCGTAGCCGAGCGTCAATGCCAGCCAAACAGCAACGCCCGCTGCGACAGCAGAAAGAAAGAAACTATTCGAAGCCGCTTCGAAAAAACGGTTGCCGGCGGCATCCTCCGAAGCGGTCCACGCCAAGCGGATCAGCACCAGCACCGGTACCAGGAAACCTGCGACGAACGGTGCCGCGCAAACTGCCGCTGCTGTGTAGCCCTTCCACCCTGTGAGATCGTGGAAAGGGATCGACCGATAGCGCCCCGTTGTGTGGTGGATCTGCGCCGAACCGCGCGCCATACGTTCGGCGGCAAATAACACTACGATGAAGCCAAGCATCACGGTTGCGATCTGCGCGGCGCCGCCCAAGTTCGAACGTTGCATCCAGGTGCTATAAACGCTGGCGGTCAGCGTCTGTACCCCTAGGTATTCGACAGCGCCTATGTCGTTGAGGCACTCCATCAAAACAAGGGCCACACCTGCAACCAGCGCAGGTCGTGCGAGTGGAAGCGCAACGGCCCAAAAGACGCCCAGCGGCGTTCGCCCAAGTGTTCGGGCAACTTCGAGCGCGCACACCGACTGCTGGACGAAACTCGCCCGTGCCGTGAGATAGACATAGGGGTAGAGAACCGAGGCCATGATAAAGACAGCACCGCCGATCGAACGGATCTCCGGAAACCAGTAATCCCGCGACGAACGGAAGCCGAATAGGTCACGCACGAAGGTCTGCAAAGGGCCGGCATAGTCGAGCAATTCCACGTACGCATAGGCGATGATGTAGGTCGGCATAGCAAGCGGGATGACCAGTAGCCGGTCGACAATGGCACGGGCTGGGAACCGGTACATCGTGACGAGCCACGCGGCGACCGTGCCCGTGACGATCGTCAAAATTCCAGCGCCGCTCATCAGCAGGACGGTTTGGCCGATTGATCCGGGAAAAGATCCCAAAGCCAGCACCAGCGCGGCAACCGAAAGGTAGCCAAGCGGCGTTGCCGCCGGTGCCGTTGGCCGCCACGCATAAAACGACAAGCCAACACAGCCGAGACCGGCCAAGAACATGGCAATCATAGGGGGATGACCAAACAGCACGTTGGCGACGAGATGCGGCCAGATATTCTCTTCGGGTGTGAGGGCCAGTACGACGACCGTAACGATCGGCAACGCCATGACCAGCATGATCGAAGCAACAGCGATGGTCCACAGCGGCGATGAGCGGCGCTTGCCACGCCACCGGTTCACCCGCTGGCCAAGGCCGGCTAGTTTGCGCGTCGTCTCTCCCAACGAGGGGACTGGAAATCCCGATTGCCAGCTCATTTCTGGGGTAACGTTTTGATGTAGGCCAGCACGGCAGCCGCGTCTTCAATCGGAAGTACTCGCAGGTTGACCATTGCTGCCCCCGGGTGGGCGTTGCGGATCTTATGGAGCACCTCATCGGGCGCGGCATTGGCTTCGGTGCCGACGTAGGCCGGTTCCTCGCTCGTGCCCCAGTTCAATAATCGGCCTTTGAAGCCGTGGCAGGCTGCACAGGTCGTTTGGAAGATCGCCTCTCCGCGTTTCTTGTCGCCTTTGACAGCGCCGGTCTTGGGATCGACGAATCTAGCCGTTTCATCCTGGCCTGCGCTGACAAAAGCAGCCACCCGCGCGAGTTCGTCATCTTTGATCATTTCCGCCGAATAGCTGTGCGGTTTCTCGCGCAAAAACTTCGCGATCTGGGCGGGATCTCTGCCCTTTGCTCCATCAATGCCCTTTATGCCCGTGAAGTGGCTACCCTCGCCATATCTCCCGTCGCGGCCTCGATAATCCCAGCCATGGCACTCCTTACAGCGCCACGTCGCCGAGCCCGTCTTACGGCCACTTTCTGGATAGGCTGGGTGTGTGTCCGTCGGCTCCTTGCGGTCAAGTGCATCCCACCAATTGTCGTAGATGCGGCCACCAGCAGCGAGCAGCCAGGCTTCTGATGGTTGGTCGGGAGTTCCAAAGACAAATTGCGCTTCCTCCGATTCCCCGGATGTATCGGCCAATGCAAGCGCCGCCCAGCAGACGAAAAATACCGAGAGAATGGTGGCGAAACCTTTCAGCACTTTTATCAAAATCGGATCTCCAACAGTTTTTCAGGTTCCGTGACATTTACATGCCGGGTCACCCGTTCAAAGCCGAGCACCGCTAGACGTCGGCCACTCAGCCAAAATCTACCTGGCCAGTCGCAATTTAACAGGAACAAGCCAGGTCGTGGATGGGCCAAAGATCACACAAGGACGACCCGCTCTTTTGGAAAAATTATTAACGCCGTCGTTCCCAGCGGAGGCGTGCTCTTTAGCTCGAGCCTTCCTCCGTTGGCTTCCGCCAGCGCCTTGACGAGCGGCAAGCCGACGCCAAGTCCGCCGCCGTCACGGTGTTGCCCCTCGGGCAAGAGGCCCTTCAGCCCCTGCGATATTTGAGCTTCCGTCATGCCTCGCCCTGTGTCGCGGATCTCGAATGACAACGGGCCGTCCAGTTCATAAGACGCCGTCGCCACCACCTGCCCGCCTCTGGCAGTAAACTTCAGCGCGTTTGTAAGCAGATTGATCAGGATTTGCTTCAGCGTTGAGGCATCGGCGATCACCCTTGGCAGCGATTGCCCAGGCTGAACCAGTTTCAGCCGTATGCCGGAGGACTCCGCAAGCAGCAACATCGCCGAAATCGTGGCGTGCAGCAGGTCGACGGGATCGACTTCGGTGAAATCCAACGACGGCTGATCTGGATCGCGCGACCGCTGCGCCAGCATGCGGTCGATGATCGCCAACATTAGTTTGGCGCTGTCATGAATATCGGCAGCGTAGCGCCGGTAGCGTTCGTCACCGATGGGTCCGAGCTGCTCGTCCCTCATGACCTCGGAGGCGGCCACAATCGCGGAAATCGGCGTCTTCAGTTCATGCGCCAGCCTGCGGATGTAGGAGTGCTTTTCCGGCGTGCGGGGCGCAGCAGAACCGGCCTCCCCAAGCGCCTCGGACTTGGCCTTTGGCTGCGCGCAGGGCTCCGTGCCGGGGTTCGCTTCGTCTTTGTCGTCTGCGCCAGAATCGGACATTATTTTTTACATTATGGCATCTGGGCAGGCGGAAGCCCTTCTGAGCCGCTCATATGAAGCCGGAATTCGAACCAACCATGCGCTCTTCGGCCTCTCAGGCCAAGAGCGAATTCATGCTGTGGCCTTGGCGGCGCTGCCCCGATGCGCTATTTCCTCTTGACGAACGTCCCCGAGACGATGTTTCTAGCCGGTCTTTGCGCGCGGGCTCATCCTGCGCGTCGTGCCGCCTTAGCTCAGTTGGTTAGAGCGCTAGATTGTGGATCTAGAGGTCGCCCGTTCAACCCGGGCAGGCGGTACCACCATAATCCAAAATATGCACGAATCCCAGAATTGACGCGGGTTTGCGACTGATCCGTCCGCCGTGGCGAAAGTTGGTAAGCAGCCGGCCTTTGTTAGCTGGTCCCGAATAGTTTGGGCCAGTCCAAGGATAATGGCGGTCGGACACCGAGACGACGCCCCCTTAGGCGGCGACTGGCATAATGTATCGTCGTGGTATTTTTTCAGCGGTCGAGCGAATTCCGAACGACATGCAACCCGGCGCCGTCCAGGAAGAGCCAACCCGCACGCATTTACAGCAACCGATCGCAACAATGAGTTGCTGCGTCACTACCGCATGGGCGGTGCATACAATAAGCCGCCATCGTACCACAGAGCGTTATTCCCACGTGAAATCCCCAATGGGCTGGCCGAACCCAGATTTCTTTTGAAGATTTCTTCGTAGTTACCAACGGTAGCGACTACATTACGCGCCCAGGTCTCTCCCAAGCCAAGCGTGCTTCCGAGCGACCCCGAACGCGACAAAAACAATTTTTGTAGCGCAGACAGTTCCTCGTTCGGCTTGGCAATACTCGATCGCAGCAACTGCGCCTCCTCGGCTGTAACGAGCAGGCTGACCGTCCACCGGACTATATCCTGAAGGGACCGGTCATTATCCCTGACAACAGGTCCAAGAGGCTCCTTTGATATAATGTCGGATAGCACGACGTGCCCGGCTGGATCCTTGAGCTGTAACCGATCCCCAAAGAGCGCCGACCGGTCGGCCGAAACAACGTCGCATTCACCGCGCTCATATCGCGACAGCATCTCGGGCCTGCTTGACGACACGACGGTCGAATACTCGAGACTTTCAAGTTCGAAATAGGCGCGGATGTTGGTTTCCGACGATGTGCCCGATAAAATGCAAACCTTCGCACCGGACAATTGCGCGATCGAGTCAATCACAAGGCTGGCCGGAAGCATAAACCCTTGCCCGTCAAAATAGGTGATCGCTGGAAACGCCAAGTCTAACTCTAGATCGCGCTTCATTGTCCAGGTCGTATTGCGGGAGAGTATGTCGACTTGTTTATCGCGCAACGCGCTGAACCGCTGCTCCGCCGACAGGGGTACAAACTCCGATTTACCGTCCTTTCCCAATATAGCTGCAGCCACCGCGCGGCAAATATCGACATCGAAGCCGTGCCAGTCGCCAGCGCTATTGCGTGATGAGAACCCTTCTATCCCTCGGCTCACGCCGCAGTTAAGATGTCCGCGTTCGCGGATATCAGCAATCGTGTCCGCCTGCGCTGCGGAGTTCTGAGATACCGTCAGAACGAGCAGACATAGATAAAAGAGTTTTCGCAATTTGAATCTCCAGCCATTGGTTTTGTTCTTGATGCAATGCGTGGCCGTACATTGGGAGTTGTTAGAGAGCCCGGTTCAGTTTTGCATCTTTGCCCAAGGGGTCGGGTCCGAAGACAAGCTCGCCACCAGCGTCGAGCCAAACTGTTGCATAGATGAAGACGACCGAAGGACGGCGGGGCAGATTGACCTGGATCGGAGCATGGTTTGCCGTATCGTCATTCCGATACTGCGGTAAGTCGCCTGTCAGCCCAGGCAACAGGACTTTCAGGTTGTTCTCACTCTTGCGTAATGCAACGCAGGAAAGGCCTTGCCGAAACGGCAGCTTCTTCCTGGGCTGTCCGTGAATCGAGATGTTATCGATCTCACCAAGCGACAGCTTGAAGGCTCCCAGTGGATTGGCCGGTCCTGGCTCTATGGTCACGTCGAATGGAAAATCATTTTCTTTGTAGTTTTTCCAGTCGATCCAGTCCGGCCGAAACACGTCTGGTACAGCTCGAAGTGCTTGCTGCGGTTCGATCTTTATGCTCTCGCCAAGCAAGCCAGCATTCTTCTTGAGAAGCGGCAAGACGTAGCGGGCGGCGGCGTCCCTGGAGACGCGGTACTCGGGATAAAACGTGAGGCCATCAAGCGCCGTATCAAACGCCGCTGCATCCTGGCAGGCGTGTGTCGCAACGATCCGGACTTCGCGAAACTCGGCCTGACCTTGCTGCACGAATATGCGCCGGGCAGCGGTATTGATTATCCACCGCGGCCCGCCCTGCGGCAGAGCGAACCACCGCCACCGCTCCAAGTTGACCTGCAGCTGACGGATGCGCGTTTCAACAGGCACATTCATCGCCAGTTGCGTTCGCCGTCCAACAGTGCCTGTCGTCGCTAGTCCATGGCGTCTTTGAAAGAGCTTTACCGCGTTTCGCAGTGCCGCATCGTATTTGTCGCCATCGGCCAGCGGCAAGGCCAATTCGCCGGAAGCCGCAAGCCTTCGCCTCAGGTCCTGCACATCGCGTCCACTGTCCCCAACCTTCAGCTGCAGACCAACGCGCACCAGGGGCCATCCCCCCCTTCTGCGCAGTGCTACGTACTCGCCCAAACGGGACTTCATCGCCTGATAGTCAATGTCGCTAGGCTGCACGGCATCGAGGACTTCGGACAGCGAGAAGCCGTCCTGCAGCGCCTCAAGAGCTGGGTTTTCAATGACACGGCGGGCGAGCGTGCGCGGATGTAGCAGCTTCTTGTAGCGCTGAAACTTCCCAAGTCTGAGATCAGACACGATTTGCAGGAGCGCGGCGCTGAAAGTGAGTTCGGCAAGCGCCGCAAATCTAGCATCCTGGGCGCGCAGTGATTGCTCCATGAAACGCAGTCGTTTCACCCAGCGGTCCGTTCGGGTTAAACCGCTGAGCTGCACGGCTTCGAGCGCTTCAATCAGCTGGTCGGTGCGCCCGGATTCCGTCCAAAATGTGCGGGCGGTGGATGAATCGTAATAGCGCTTCAGTGCGGTTGCCTGTGCTCGAACGTCGAGCGGGAGACCCTCGGGCTTTTCAAGGTGCGAACGGACTTCCTGCAGGACGCGGGCTTGGGGTATTGGCGCCCTGCTGGAAACCGGAAACGCACTGATGAGAAGTGCAAGAATGCTCAGAAAGACTGACCGCTTGTTCGCCAATCCATGCAACACTGATCGTCTTCCTTCGTATGGCAAAGAGGAAAGTGATGAACGTAATTCGATGCGGCGCACTTGTATCTAACGAGCGCATCGGAACAAACCAGCGCGGAGTATTTGCTGCACCAGTAAGCTCGTTCTCATGCTACTGACGAAACCGGGTGATTGCCGGAGGTCGGTTTTCTAACTGGCCGCGGATAGAACGAATTAGATGCGAACGTTTCAACTCAATTTTCATTTCGCTCACGCCGCAGAGATCTCGCATGCTGGGCGATAGCGGTAACGATCATTGCGGCAAGGTTTGGCCGAATCGGGGCTGTCCCCAACATTGAAGCGGCGGTCTCTTGGTAACCCCTGGCGAGGCAGTAGCTAATTGTATACTGAAAAAGAAACCAACGTGCTGGTGCCGCGCGCCATTGGGTGCCGACAAGGGCGAAAAAAGGCGCCAACTATTGCTGCCGCCTGATGGGTAGTCTTCGAGAGAAGGTGTCTTCAGTTCTTCAAAGCTATATATCTATACTTAATTAGTCAGTAATGAGCAGCCGCTTTAGTCGCCGGATTCGCAAAAGTCAGGATTGCTCACAGCTCCTGTCCTTGCTAGCTCATCAAGCCAGTGGTTCAGGGGGGCGAATGAGCCATGCATGGCCGTTCGCAGAGGAATTCCGGTTGCCGGCATGCTTTTGCTTGGGTTGATCGTTGGTAATCCGATCGCGGCAGAGCCCAGCATCGCTGCTGGTGAGGGAGCCGGATCGTTTCAGAGCCAGCTGGGCTGGTGGAGCGGGACGGGTCGGCTCAAATTCAAGGATGGCAAGCGCGAGGCGGTAAAATGCCGCGCGACCTCCCGCTGGGACGATGCCGGCGGCAATCTCCTGCAGGACGTCAGATGCGCCAGCGCCAGTGGAAAGGTGAACATCAAGAGTGAGACCCAAGAAGTCGGGGTCAGCTCGAGGGTACTTGGCGCGAACGAACCTACGAGTTCGAAGGCGACCTCCTCGGCGAAACTATCGAAGGGGGATTCCCCGTCTCTGTTTCCGGCACCGATATCAAGGCCAAAATGACGGTGTTTGTGAAAGGCAAGCGACAGAGCGTCGAGGTCCAGTTCCTCGGCAATGAATTGATCGGGCTGTCCATCATCTTTGAGAAGGGATAAATCCAGATCAACGCCACGCTGCTTCCAAGACACGCGGCAGGCGACCGACGGTGCCTCGCGGACCAGCCAGAGGTATGCTGCTTGTCAGGTGGGGTGACCACGCAGGCGCTTGGGCGTGCCGCGCCGCCGGGGCTCCGACAATGTGCTCGTGTCTTTTTGGACTGAGCGCAGCTTCTGCGCGCTGGTAGCTGACTGCGCGGAGCGATCTGCCAGGTCTTGTAGTTGCTGGCGGTCAAGGACGGCGAGAAACGCTTCGAAGGCTTCATCGTAGAGGCCGTCGAGATCGACGACCTGTCTGGCAACTTGGCTCAGCTCTGGGCGGGTTAGAAGAGCCCGGACAACTCCACCGACGGTCGCATCTTTGGCCGCTGTCGAAAGCCGGATGCCGCCATTTGGTCCCCTGACCGAATCGAGAAATTTGAGCTGCCGCAGAATGTTCGAAAGCTTGAGCGCCATCTGTTTCGTCAGGCCAAGTTCTTGCGCCACAACAGCGATCTTGATCAGATCATCGCCGGCGGCGTGGCATCGCACGAGAATCCGTATGGCGTCTGAAATCTGCTTCGGCACTCTCATCGAGGCGTTCTCCGCGCACTGCTCTTATTGTCGCCCGTTGCGTGTCAGAGCCGGCGATGGCTCAAGTATACATCAGAACGAACAAATCCGCCTAGTGGGCTGCATTGTTCAAACCTGCCGTGAAAAGTGCCCCCATCAGCGGATAATCTGATTGACCCCATCAGATTATTGATAATTGTAGTATACAAAATGCTGGTTGGATCGCCCTGACTTAGGATCTTCAGCCGAAGCGGTTTCGTATGCTGCAATTGAGGTGAGCTGTGCCAGATACAAACAAGCACGAAGGCGAATGCTGCGATGCTGGCGCTGACGAGCCGGGTTCGCCCGATGGCAAACGTCGTTGGGCGATCTGGGAAGTTCCCGGCAACCTTCAATGTTCGATCATCGGCACCTGCTTGTCTCAGGTTGACATCTTGAAGCTTGCACGGAGGCTTGATCTTCAGATCGATCCGGGTACAGCTGACTATGACATTCATGCCCACTTCGTCCGTGAGGTCTCGCAATATGGCAAGACATCGAGGCTGGTTCAGAAGGAATTGGAACGCCGGTTCAGCGGCATGGTGCGTCGGGTCGGGCGATTGTCAAATGAAGCAGAGCTCGTTGCATTGTGGCAAAGCGCGTATGCGTCGGGGCAAATTCCAGGCGCCTATTGGGCGCTGACCACGCATACCCATGTTTCAGTTGATCTGCGCAAGCGAGCCTTTGGCGAAGTTCATATGCTGAGCCACGTTTTAGGCCGCACAACGCATGCGACGGCCCTGAAAGCTGCCGACTTGAGCGCTCGCTTGGCCGAATATGAAGACAAGCTTATCCGCCAAGCGGATCGTCACAAACGTGCGATCGAGTGGCGTGATCGACAGATCGCGGCCCTCACAGCGGACCTGCTTGCGGCGCGGGGGCAAAAGCAGACAACCCCAGAAAACCCCCTCAACGTCGATCGCAGGACCAAACGCACCGCGCGTCTGTTGGTCTCCCGCGAACGCGCCCTGATCTCCGCCCGCCAGCGCGCGCGCGATATGGAATCCCAAAACGCGAACCTTCACGGCCGCATCCGCAAGCTTGAACTCGCAGCACGTCGCGCCATGCGCGTCGCGGAGCTTGGCAGTTGTCCGGGAGCAAACGCATGTGAACTCAAACTGCCGCCACGGCGGGTGCTCTATCTCGGCGGCCGTCCAAGCGCCATAGACCGTCTAAAATCGATCGACGGGGAAACCAACGCTGAGATGTTTCATCACGATGGCGGCCCTGAGCAGACCGTCGACTTGATCGACGGGCTCATTACACGCTGTGATGCGGTTTTTTGCCCGGTCGACTGCGTCAGCCATGGCGCCTGCGAGCGCGCGAAGGCGCTTCGCAGGAAATTCGAGAAACCCTTCGTGCCATTGCGTTCCTCCGGCGCATCGAGTTTTAAGCGCGCGCTTCTTGATCTCGAGTACTAGCCGGTTCGGTGTTTGCGGCAGCACTATCGATCTTCGGAAGGACGGCTGGGTAGGCTTGCATTCGCTATTACAGCGCTCGCATATTCGCGCGCGAGGGGATCGACGAAATAAACTGCTCAATGCGCCGGTCATGCCACGTTTCATTGGAATCAGCCGCGTGGAACCCGACATGCCCGCCACTGGGCACAAGGACAAGCTCGACATTCCTGGGCGGGCTTTCTGCAAGCCTTTGATAGGGCGCCGCTGGAATCCATGGATCGTTCAATGCGTGGATCATCAACAAAGGCACTTCGACTTGATGGGCATGAGCCGCTCCGGCCGTGCGCCGGTAGTAGTCCTTAACCCCGTCAAAGCCATTGCGGGGCGCGGTGAAGACGTCATCGAATTCATAAACGGAGCTTGATCTCCGAACAGCAGCCACCTCCTTCACATCGAGACCGGCATTGGGATCAAGTACGTCCCGCTTCATCCGACGCAGTAAGAATTGATGGTAGATGAAGTTACGGACATGCATCAGCTGATGTGCCGCCTGAAGCGGTTCAATGGGAGCGCACACCGTGGCGCCGCCGACCATGCCGCGGCGGTCGCCGAGCCGGGACAAGAAGTTGAGCAGGATGTTGCCGCCGAGCGAATAGCCGATGACGAAGATGCCTTCGGCCAGTACGCCGACAGCCAGGCCTGCAATAGCATCGATGAGATCATCCGTGCAGCCGGCGTGGTAATAGCCTTGGCATGTTTGTCGCGACGATCCGGCGCCGCGCAGATTGAGCCTGCAGACACGCCGCCCGCGCTCAAGATGAAACCTCGCACTTTCACGGATGTAAGTGCTTTCGGAACAGCCTGTCAGGCCGTGGATCAGCAAGACCAGAGGGCTTTTCGGAGTGCTGGGTGGTGTATCGATATAGGCGGTGAGACGATCACCGCTGCCGTCGCTTAGTGGAACTTGAACCTCGGTGGTGTCGCCGCCGAGCTGCGTCGGTCCCGGGATGAGTTGGTTGCGAAGCGTTTGCAGGTCGCCACCCCACCAAGGGAACCGATCTTGGAAGTTGGGCAGGAACGCACACGCAGTGGTCGTTGTAGTCATTCTCGCATCCGCTCTAATGGCACTAAAACGACAATGGCGGGCAAGTTGGATTGCTTCACCGAGATGGCTTCGTCGATGCCTTCCAGTTGAGCGTAAACGACTGCCCGTCCGAGAAGCGGCGAACGCACAGAAGTTTACCCACATGTTAGAGATCAAGCAGCTAAGAAAACTGCACTGCGGTTGCCTTGCGCGCCAAAAACCACTCTGATTCATAGCGCTGTTCCAAAGCTCGCGGCGGCGCTAAACCCGCATGTGCAGCATTTTCCTTTTGCGGCGCAATTCCTTGCGGTTCGAGTGTGCGCCCCTTAACGCTGGTCTTCTCCACCCGGTTCACGGTAGACTGAATGCCACAATAGCCGGTACGATTCGACACCTCTGGAGCATGCAACTCAATGCAGGCGCGACCACAGATCTACGCCCAATCCGAGCCGCGCAGCGTCTCCGATCCTTCCGACCTTGTGGTGAACCGCAAACATAACGGCGTCACGATAGCCGTTGCCGATAAAAATCCGATCGTGCGAGCGGGGCTTTTCGACTACATCGCCCGCGATGAGCGCTTTGCCGTACGTGAAATGGTGGCGAGCGGTGCGGAGTTCATTTCGGCCTGTGAGCGCCAGAAAATAGATGTCGGTGTCATCGGCTGGGGCCTGCCCGATATGACTGGCGGCGACGTCCTTCGCGCCATCAAAAGGCGCAATCTGCCGACTCGAGTCATAATCTACACCGGAGACTTCAGCCCCGCGGTCCTGCGTGAAGCCGTCAAGAGCGGCGCATGGGGTGTTACCTCCAAGGCCGATGATCCCTCCGTGCTCATAGACGCCATCGCGTGCGTTCAGCAAGGACGCATGAGCATTCCCTTCGTTGATATCAGCTCCCTGATGAGCGATCCGCTGGAAAACCTGACTGTCAGGGAGAAAGAGCTTCTGCGCGCACTTGCCAACGGCTGGACCAATGAGCAGATAGCGACAAGGATTGGTATCTCGCGCAACACGGTGAAGTATCACCTGAAGAATCTCTACGAGAAAATCGGCGCTAACAACCGCGCAATGGCCGTCGCGATGTTCTTGTCCGCGGGCCCCGAACGCTTCTGAGAGCGCCTATTCTCATCATGAAAGGTAGTAAACTGCCTACCCACCCGGCAGGCGCCCTACCCCTTCGGGTAGCTGAGCCCGATTAACCCATTGCTAATGATGAGAATTTTCTTGACCTGACGCCTATCCGATCAGGTGGTAATTCCTATCCGCGCGGGTGTTGTGAGGCGTTCGACCAAAGTCCATAAAAACGAGGAGGTCAGCCAATACCGAAGTCTCGGCCATGGCCAAGACCAATCTTCGTAAGAACTAAAAAGATTTGGGAGGGACTTGCTTCATGCTCGTACAGCCGCACCTTTTCATCCCCGGTCCAACCAATATTCCAGAGCGGGTCCGCATGGCAATGAATTTGCCTATGGAAGACATGCGTAGCCCTGAATTCCCGAAGTTCACCCTGCCCCTGTTCGAAGACATCAAGAAGGTCTTCAAGATGAACGATGGGCGCGTGTTCATCTACCCGGCTTCTGGCACCGGCGCATGGGAAGCCGCGATCGAGAACACTCTCACCGTTGGCGACAAGGTGCTGATGAGCCGCTTCGGTCAATTCTCGCACCTTTGGGTCGACATGGCTGAGCGGATGGGTCTTGAAGTCATCCTCTGCGACGAAGAGTGGGGCACTGGGGTGCCGCTGGAAAAGTATGCCGATATCTTGTCCAAAGACACCGCCCGCGAGATCAAAGCGGTCTTCGCTACCCAGAACGAAACGGCCACAGGCGTTAGCAGCGACATCGCCGGCGTACGCAAGGCGATGGACGCGGCAAATCACCCCGCACTTCTTATGGTCGATGGTGTGTCCTCCGTCGCTTCGATCGACATGCGGATGGGCGAATGGCGTGTCGATTGCTGCGTTTCAGGCTCGCAAAAAGGCTTCATGTTGCCGACCGGTCTTGGAATCCTCGCTGTCAGCGACAAGGCCCTGCAGGCCAATAAGTCACAGCAGCCGCTGATGAACCGTTGCTTCTTCTCGTTCGAGGACATGATCAAGACCAACGACCTCGGCTTCTTCCCCTACACTCCAGCAACCCAGCTTCTTCGCGGTCTGCGCACTTCTCTCGACATGATCGCGGAAGAGGGTCTGGATAACATCTTCGCCCGTCACGCCCGAATGGCCACGGGTGTGCGCAAGGCGGTTGACGCATGGGGCCTCAAGCTCTGCGCGAAAGAGCCGAAATGGCAATCGGACACGGTCAGCGCGATTTACGTGCCCGAAGGTATCGACAGCGCTAATGTCGTTAAGACAGCCTACTACCGCTACAATGTTTCGCTCGGTGTCGGCCTCACAAAGGTCGCCGGCAAGGTCTTCCGCATCGGTCATCTCGGCGCACTCGACGAGGTCATGATCGGCGGCGCCCTGTTCGGTGTCGAAATGGCGCTACGCGATAGTGGCATCAAAATCGAGCTCGGTTCTGGAACAGGCGCAGCGGCCCAATATTTCAGCGAGACGGCAACCAAATCCGCCTCTTCGCGCGAAGACGCCGGACTGAAGGCCGCCTAACGTCAAGCAAACACCGGCGAAACCACATCTGGTATGCCGATCAACGTCGCGGACTTCCGCGGCGTTACCAGGAGCCGTGCCCTGCCCTGAGAAGAAACTCACGCACATCGGCGTGCTTTTCAGATAGCAATGGGTTCGCCGAAACAAGCAAGACCAATCAAAAGCTAGAAAGGCCCTGCCACGACCACGATGGCAGACTGGACAAAGGAAAACGTCTATGAGTCATACGCTATACAACCTTCGCAAAGCACGCCTGCACCGCAGCGAACTTGCCGTGCCGGGTTCCAACCCCACTATGTTTGAAAAGGCTTTGAATAGCGAAGCCGACTACATTTTCCTCGATCTTGAAGATGCCGTTGCACCGCCCGAGAAGATCAAGGCCCGCGCCAACATCATCGCGGCTCTGAAGGGGATGGACTGGAGTGGCGCCGGTAAGACGGTATCAATCCGCATCAACGGCCTCGACACTCATTACATGTACCGCGACGTCGTCGAGCTAATCGAAGAAGTTGGCCAGCACATTGACACCATCCTTGTCCCCAAGGTCGGTGTCCCGGCGGACCTGTATATGGTCGATGCCATGCTCAGCCAGATCGAGCAGGCCAAGGGATTCGAGCCGGGCCGCATCGGACTTGAAGCCTTGATCGAAACCGCGATCGGCATGGCCAACGTTGAAGACGTCGCCAAATACCCTAACCGCATCGAAGCTCTTCACTTCGGCGTTGCCGACTACGCGGCAAGCTTGCGTTCTCGCACCGTTGTGATCGGTGGCCTCAATCCCGATTATCCCGGCGATCAGTGGCACGCCTCGCTGACCCGCATGCTGATCGCATGCCGCTCCTACGGCCTGCGCGCGATTGATGGTCCGTTCGGTGGCATCGATGATCCCGAAGGTTACATGCTCTCCGCCCGCCGCGCAGCCGCGCTCGGCTACGAAGGCAAATGGGCCATCCATCCCTCCCAAATCAAAATGGCCAACGAAGTGTTCTCGCCCACCGACAAGGAAGTTGAAAAGGCTGAGCGGATGGTTGTCGCTTTGAAGGAAGCCGAGGCGCAAGGCAAAGGTGCGGCGTCTCTCGACGGCAAGATGATAGATGCCGCTTCCGAGCGTATGGCCCGCAACGTCATCGCAACCAGCGATGCAATCAAAGAAGCAGCGTCGGCTCGTAAGGGCTGATCAAAAAAGCGGACAGCGAAGGCTGCCGTAAAATCAACAAGGGAGGACGGAATGGATATCCACGAATATCAAGCCAAAGAACTTCTGTCGAAGTTCGGAGTGCCTATCCCCCGCGGCGGCCTTGCCTATTCCCCAGAACAGGCAACCTATCGCGCAAACGAGATCGGCGGTTCGGTCTGGGTCGTAAAGGCCCAGATCCACGCCGGTGCGCGTGGCAAGGCGGGCGGCGTCAAGATGTGCCGCACTGACGAGGACATCTGGGAGGCCGCCGACACGCTCCTGGGTAAAAAGCTGGTCACCACGCAGACCGGGCCGCAAGGCAAACT
This sequence comes from Filomicrobium sp., assembly GCA_030665765.1. Classification (GTDB taxonomy): domain Bacteria; phylum Pseudomonadota; class Alphaproteobacteria; order Rhizobiales; family Hyphomicrobiaceae; genus Filomicrobium. Next base: position 3,043 of record DAOUZE010000002.1, on the reverse strand, counting down.
GGTCTCGCGCCTCTACATCGAAGAAGGCACCAACATCGACAAGGAGATATACCTCTCCTTGGTGATGGACCGGGCCAAGGAACGCATCGTCGTCTGCGCCTCCGCTGCCGGTGGCATGGACATCGAGGAGATCACAGAAAGCGATCCGGATTCGGTACTCAATGTGGTCGTCGACCCTGCTGTCGGCATGCAGGGCTTCCAAGCCAGGGAAATCGCTTTCGGTCTCGGAATTGAGCCCGAGCTCGTCAACAAGTTCGAGCGCACTATCCTTGGTTGTTATCGTGCCTTCCGCGATCTTGACGCCACCATGGTTGAGGTCAATCCGCTGGTCATTACCCAGGAAGGCGCCGTCGTCGCCCTCGACGCAAAGATGTCGTTTGATGACAACGCACTGTTCCGCCGCCCGCAGATTTCCGAGCTGCGCGACAAGTCGCAGGAAGATCCGCGCGAGACCTACGCCTCAGACCGCGGTCTCTCCTATGTTGGCCTGGAAGGTGATATCGGCTGCATCGTCAACGGTGCGGGGCTCGCTATGGCGACGCTCGACATGATCAAGGTCGCCGGCGGTGAACCCGCCAACTTCCTCGACATCGGCGGCGGTGCCAGCCCGGAACGGGTTCAAAAGTCGTTCCGAGCGGTATTGCGCGACTCCAATGTCAAGGCGGTCCTGGTCAACGTCTTTGCAGGCATCAATCGTTGCGACTGGGTCGCCAAGGGCGTCGTGCTCGCGGTCCAGGAGCTTGACATCAAGGTACCCGTCGTTGTCCGCCTCGCCGGTACCAACGTCGAAGAGGGCCGAAAGATTATTGCCGAAAGTGGTCTTACGCTGCGGGCTGCCGAAAGCCTCCGCGACGCCGCCGAGAAAGCGGTTGCTGCGGCCAAAGACTCAAACGCTGAAGCCGCTTAAGGGAGGCGACATGAAATGGCGATTTTCGTCAACGAAAACACCAAGATCCTGATCCAGGGCTTCACCGGCCGTATTGGGACGTTCCACGCTCAGGAAATGATTGATTACGGCACCAACGTCGTTGGCGGCGTAACTCCAGGCAAGGGCGGCACCGAACATCTCGGTCGTCCAGTCTTCAACACCGTCAAGGGCGCTGTTGCTGAGACCGGGGCTGAAGTATCAATTGTGTTCGTGCCGCCGCCATTCGCGGCCGACGCCATCATGGAAGCTGCCGACGCAGGGATCAAATACTGCACGTGCATAACCGACGGTATTCCGGCTCAGGACATGATCCGCGTCAAACGCTACATGCGTCGCTACAAGAAGGCGAACCGCATGCAGTTGGCTGGCCCCAACTGCGCCGGTACGATTTCCCCAGGACGCGCAATGCTTGGCATCATGCCAGGACACATCTACGAGCGCGGCCGCATCGGGATTATCGGACGGTCGGGCACGCTCGGCTACGAAGCAGCTGAGCAGCTGAAGGCTCTGGGCCTCGGCATCTCAACCAGCGTCGGCATCGGTGGCGACCCGATCAACGGCACTTCGTTCCGCGACATTCTTGAAGAGTTCGAGAAGGACGACGAGACAGATGCTGTTTTGATGATCGGCGAAATCGGCGGCCCTCAGGAAGCCGAAGGTGCGGAGTACGCTCGTGACCACATGTCGAAACCGGTCATCGCCTACATTGCGGGTCTATCCGCTCCAAAGGGCCGCCGCATGGGGCATGCGGGTGCCATCGTGACAAGCTTCGGCGAGTCCGCAGCGGAGAAAGTTGAGATCCTCAAAGCCGCCGGTGTGGCCATCTCGCCAACCCCCTCGGACATGGGATCGACCGTCGCCGCGGTCGTCGCCAAGTTGGCGGCCTAACGGTAAAGGACCCCGCGACGACGGACCAGGGCGCACCTGGTGTAGACGGAACAGTTTGAAGGAAGGCTCAAAAGCGGTGCTCAAAGATCAAACGTCTTCGACGGCGGGACTGCCGCTCGATGAGTTCAAGCTCCGCGATGAGTTACGCGAGCTTCGCAGCAATCTGCCCGACGCGCCCTGGCTCAATCCGATCGTATCAGTCGCTTTCGAGCTTTCCCGCCGACTGGAAGCCGATGAAATAACGCTACCCGACCTCAGGGACGTAGCCGCCCGGGTGATGGACCGCGCCCTCCTCAATCGCGCCCGCACGTTACGCGAGCGTGTCGGCCTTGGAGTAGGAACCGAGGATGGCAATGGTTTTGCGGCACTCGTCGCATCGACCATTTCAAAGCAAGGCAACACGTCCGACTTCGAAGCCTTCCAAGCAGCTTGGTCACGCGCCAAAGCCGGTATAGTGCTAACCGCTCATCCGACCTTCGGTGTTTCCGAAGCGCTCGCCGCGCAAATGGTGGAGATCGCAGCCAGCGGTCACGAGCTTGCTGTCGACCGCGCCCGTCCGCCACATCGTCCCGACGAACCAATCGATCTAGCCTATGAGCACCGCCGCGCACAGTCGTCTCTTGCCAATCTTCGTAATGCGCTTGAGGGTTTGCTCAATCGCTTCTATCGCGTCGCCCACGACACCTTTGGCGATAAGGCCTTTCAGGCTACGCCGAAGCTGGCGACGATCGCCTCCTGGGTCGGTTATGATCTCGACGGTCGCACCGACATCACCTGGATCGATTCCCTCAAGCTTCGCCTCCAGGAAAAGCTGTCGGCCTTGAACGATATCCGCCAACGCTTTCTTTTGCTAAAGCACCGCCTTGGCGAAGAGCCCGATGTCGAACGCATCAGCCGCCAGCTGACCGGCAAACTCGATCTTGCCATCGCGGCGGTCCAAGAGCATGTCCAAGCGCTTGATAGCGTCGGCAGTGATTTCGCCGGCCTTGCCAATGCCGCCAACGTCATTGCAGCGAGCGACAGCTACAACCTGACGTCCGTGGAACCTTTGGTGAAGTTGATTGATGCACTGATTGACGTCGTCGAATCGGCCCAGATGAAGCGGTCTCTGGCTGCCTTGCGTGGTTTGCTGGATGCCACCGGATTGGGCACCTCCCACATTCACGTCCGCATCAACGCGGCTCAACTGGACAACTCTCTGCGCGCCTTGATTCGTGAGCCATGGAC
>DAOUZE010000076.1 GCA_030665765.1 Filomicrobium sp. | reverse complement strand
TAATACGTCTTGAAATGGCGTGCCGGGGGATGAACAAACTGCTCCGTTCGCGGCAGTTAAAGTATGGGGGCTCGCAGGGCATCATGCAATGCACTGGGCTGGAGGTTACACGGCGCCGGACGGTACGTGCGCCGCGCAAATTGCGATCGGTCGCGGTTTGCGGAATTGCGGCATTCGCCGCTGTTGGTCTTGCAGGCTGTAGCATACCGTCACTGTCATCCGGATTCGGTTCGAGCATTCTTGGCGGCGGATCGGAACAGACCCAGGTTGCTGCCGTCTCCGAAGATCAGCTGCTCTCGGCCGCTAAAGCGGATGCTAACGGTGGCGTTGGTTCGCTTTCGACGGGCGGCATCGCCCACGGTTGTCCGGAGATCGTCCCGCAAGAGCGAGAAGGTCACGTTACGATTTATGAGGACGGGCGGATCGGTGACGGCCTTGCGGTCAAACATAGGGGTGAGATTACGAAGACGGCGCGCGAATGCATCGTCGGGCCAGGACGTGTAACGGTGAAGTACGGTTTCTCAGGCAGAGTGCTGCTTGGTCCACGCGGACAGACGGGACAAGCGATGCTTCCCATCAACATTTTCGTGACGGATGCCAACCGACAGCAGGTCGCAACGGATACCATGCAAGTTGCGGTTGATCTAAACCTAGATCGACCGATTAGCTATTTTTCGGCGGTGAAGACGATCACGTTCGATGTCGCGCAAGGTGCGCGTCCGGGCGAGTACAAAATGCACGTCGGCTTCGACAGAAAGGCTCCCGGAGCGAGTTGATCTTGGTGGCGGCGCCGCGAGCTTGCTGGATCCTTCAATTGAAAATCGAATAAAAAAGTGCGGGTCCCATGCTGGTGCCCGCACTTTTTTGGGAAGCGCGTCAGCGCCCGAAAGCTTGAGCTGTTTATAGAATTCAATTCAGGCGGTTGCCGAGCGACTTGATACTCTCGCTGATGAGGGTGTCGCCCTTGCTGCCGGCAACTTTCTTCGCGACGACCTTCTCGGCTGCGGCGACGGCGGCGTCGATCGCGGTGGATTTGAGTTCGCTTACGGCCTGAGCTTCGGCGCGGGAGATCTTTTCTTCAGCCAGCCGGGTGCGGCGCTCGAGGCTTTCTTTCAGCTTAGCTTCGGTTTCCTTCTCAAGGGATTCAGCCTCGCGTCGGGCCTGGTCGATGATGCTTTTGGCCTCTTCCTCGGCTTCTCGCGCTTTCTTCTGGTATTCCGTTAGCAGTGCTTGAGCCTCTTCACGAAGTCGCCGCGCTTCATCGAGTTCGTGGCGGATGCGCTCAGAGCGGTCATCAAGCCCCTTGCCGAGCAGGCCGGGTACGCCGAGGTAGTAGAGAATGCCGCAGAAGATGAGGAAGGAGAGGAGAACCCAGTACTCAGGGTTGTTGATGATGTCCTGCATGGTGGGAGCTCCTCAGCTTGTCCGGCTCGAAAGAGCCGAGCGAATGTCGGCTGCGGAAACGTCGGCGTCGGTCAGCTGCTTGACGACGGCGGCGGCGACATCGGTGGCGATTTCGTCGACGCTGGCGAGCGCTTTCGTACGGGTGTCCTGGATGCGCTTCTCGGCAATGGCAATCTGGGCAGCGTTTTCAGCGTCGGCTGCTGCCTGACGCTTGGCCACCTTGGCATCAAGCTTGCCGCGGGTTTCGCGGGCGATGGCGCCGGCGTTGGCGCGGGCATCCGCGAGCGCCTTCTCGTAATCGGCAAGCGCCCTGTCGGTGTCGGTCTTGAGGCGCTCGGCGGTATCGAGATCGCGCTGGATGCGCTCGCGGCGTTCGTCGATCACTTCGCCGATGCGCGGCAGCACGAGGCGAGACATCAAGACATAGAGAAGCGTGAACGTCAGTGTGAGCCAAACGAGTTGAGATGAATACGTGTCGGTATTGAAGGGCGGAAACTGGGGTTGCTCACTGCCGTGAGCACCGGTTGAGGTGTGCACTTGGTGCTCGCCTGCAACAGCTTCTTTGTGAGTGTTTTCAGCCATGGTTCGCCGGTTATTTCAAGAATGCGTACGCTTCAAAGAGCCGGGGCGGAACCAACCTGAAGGTCTCGCCCCGGCAATAACGTGACTTAGAAAGCGAACAGGAGAAGGAGTGCGATGAGCAGGGCGAAGATGCCGAGCGCTTCTGTCAGTGCGAAGCCGAGAAGCAGCGTGCCGCGCTGGCCGTCGGCTGCCGATGGGTTGCGCAAGGCGCCAGCGAGGAAGTGTCCGAACAGCGTGCCGAGGCCGATGCCGGCTGCGCCAGTGCCGATGGCTGCTAGGCCTGCACCGATCATTTTTGCTGCTGCTGGATCCATGACGTTCTCCTTCGTTGAGTTCGGTTGGTTTGAGATATCCGAGTTCGTTAATTCGGCGGTTTCGATAATTTCGATGACCCGACGCGTGAGGGCTCGCTAATGCGCGCCATGCACCGCGTCCGACAGGTAGATGCAGGTCAAAACGGCGAAGACGTAAGCCTGAAGCACGGCGACGAGAACCTCGAGTGCGGTTAAGGCGACCGTCAGTGCCAGTGGCAGCGGGGCGAGCAATGCCCAAATGCCGCCTCCTAGAAGCAGGCCGATAAAGCCGGCAAAGATCTTCAGGGCGATGTGGCCGGCGAGCATGTTGGCGAAGAGACGGACCGACAGGCTGATCGGGCGGGAAATGAACGAGATGATCTCGATCGGGATCAGTAGCGGCAGAAGGGCTGGTGGCACGCCAGAAGGGACAAATATTCCGAAAAAGCCGATCCCGTGCGTGTACAGGCCGTAGACGATGACGATCGAGATGACGAGTAGCGCCAGGGTCGCTGTGACGGCGATGTGGCTCGTCACGGTGAAGGTGACGCCGGGGATCGGGATCATTCCGAGCAAGTTCAAGACGAGCACGAATATGAACAGCGTGAAGACCAGGGGGAAGAACTGCATGCCCTTGGCGCCGACGTTTTCGCGCACCGTGCTGGCGATAAACTCGTAGAGGATTTCAGAGATAGACTGCAGTCTTGTCGGCACCAGCGAGCGGCCGCCGGTCGAAAAATACAGGAAGCTGAAGATCAGCCCCAGCGCGACTAGCATGTATGCGCCCGAGTTCGTCAACGAAGCATCGATGCCAAATAGATTGATCGGCACCAGTTCCCGGATCTCGAACTGCTCGATCGGACTGTGCCCATGACCTTCTGCTGCCACGGTGCTCCCCTTAATTAACGTCATCATCATCGTCGGGAACCGCACGACCCCTGGAGGGGTCGCTCGGGCCGGTTTTCATCTTCATTCCGCTGCGCACCACATTCAAAGTTCCCGCGGCCGAACCGAGCAGGAAGAATATGATGAACATCAGCGGCCAAGTCTTCACACCAAAAAGGTATGGCATCAGGTAGTTATCCAAAGACCAGCCGAGTGCGGCGCCGACGACGATCCCTCCGATCAACTCCGTGGACAATCTCAGCGCGCGGCCCATGGCCTCGTGGCTTGCATTCTGACGGTCGCCATTTGACTGGGCCAGATCCTGCAACGTTGGGCGAGCAGCTTCGAGCCTGCGACCGATCTCGGCTGAGCGCCGTTTAATTTCGGCCCGGGCTTCTTGGCTGATCTTGCCATTGTGTTCGTCGGAGCCCTTGCCTGCAGGTGACATCAACTGAAGCCTCAAAGGCAGATCCGGGCAAAAAAATCGGCGGGTTTCTTGACGCGTCGGAACATAGAGCCGGCCCTGAGGGGTGTCAAGAAACCGGAACTGCGACAAAGGTTTGTGGTCGAGTGCCGTTTTTCTAAGATCTTTAGGGAAGCAATCTGCTTGAAAACTGACACAGATTTCACTCGGAAATAGTCTAAAACGAGAGCATTTCGTTCAGTTGATAATCTAGTTAAGAAGCCCTCATATGCGTCCGTACGTCATATTTTGTGCGCTTGCTTTATCGTCGCATGAGGGTTCGGACAGGGTTGACACAAACACGTTTGTTCTAATGGCGCTGTCCGTCATTGTCCTCATGGTTGGTGTTCTGGCTTGGCTGGTCGATGCCGGATTGAGCAGCAAGGCCAAGGTCTGCGTGCGCTAAAGTTTGTTCGCTATGCTTGCTGTGGTTTTGGGGCTGTTCCTCCTGATCGAGGACGACAGCGAGTTCGAGTACTGCGACTGGAAGCGCTCAAAGAAAGAGACTGGCGGGGATCTTGGCAGCGGAGGTCCCGCGTGTACGTGGAGGTCAGGGTGGTCCGGCCGGCGGCGGTGGAGGAGGCTCTTCCGAGGATAAGGCTTTTTTGTCGATGAGGGGGAGACGACAGAAGAGCAAGCATCTGGCGACTGAACCATCCAGGATTGTCCGAAGTGTCCGGAGATCGTGCCCATTTAGGCGGGGCGTGGGTTGGTCGGCTCAACATTAAAGGTGGCTATCAGAGGTGCGGAACTGGGGCCGGCTAAAAGTGTTGCAATCGGCCGCGATTTTGGCATCGGCAATTTCGAGGACACCGTCGAGCAGTTCAAGGCCTTCGTTGAGGAGGCCGAGTATCGGCCTGTTACCCTGTCGCCTGGGTGGGAAGCTCACGAAGAAGGGGCACCTCCCACGTCCGGGCTTTATGCAGCATCAGATGAGCCCAGTGGCCTGCGTCAGCTGGAAAAGATGCGAACCACCAGTGTGCGGACTGGCTGAGCCGCAAGATCGGCACGGAGGTTTGCGGACGCAGCCGGTTGGGAGATACACCGCGATCGGTAACGGGATTTACAATGTGTACGGCAATGTATGGGAATTGACGCCGGATTGCTGGTCTGATGGGTACCTCAAAAACTCCGACCCCGCGAAGCGTGGCAAAGCGGACTGTTCGAGACGAGTCTCCAAGGGTGGCGGTTGGTTTAGTTCTCAGGCGCATCTCAACCTTGCGATCCGTGTTGGGTGTGAGCGGGTTCGCCAACAACGGTCGGGTTTTTGAGTCTTGCGCGAAGGCAGTCAGCAAAGGGCGGCAAATTCTCGACTTGTGAAGGCCTCTTCCGCGAAGGTACGCGAGCAGGCGAGCATGCGGACGGCTGACATGCCGGTTAGTCTTTCTGATGGTAGCGCAAAGTAGCCGGCGTGCTTCACGCGTCCAGGTTTTTCAGCGCGTGCTGCAGGACCTTGTGCATGAGGCTCGGCACGGCTGCGTCGTCGAGTTTGTGGCGGCTGATCCACGAACAGCGGTCCGGCTCGGCCCACAGCTGCAAGCTGGCATCGACAGGAACAATCGCAAGGTGGACCTGCAGCCGCAACCGGAAGTGCGTGAAGGTGTGCGTGACGATACCTGGAATCGCCCACCATTCACTGGCCACGGGAACGGTGCGCAAGGCTTTCTTGAGCGGAGTTTTCACCGCTAGCCAATCGGTCGAGGGTACTTCCAGCATACCTCCGAGAAGACCCGCCGGTGGGCGTCGCCGCATCAGAACGCAGCCATCCTCGCGCAAGGCGACGAAGGCATGGCCGTAGCGGTTGGGGCGTTCGGGCTTGGGTGCCTTGCGCGGCAGTTCGGAAGCAATTCCTCGGGCGCTGGCGTGGCAATCGGTTTGTAACGGACAGGTCAGGCAGGACGGGCGTCTTGGTGTGCAAACGGTGGCGCCGAGATCCATCATTGCCTGGGCGAAATCACCAGGACGATCATTCGGCACCATGCTCGTTGCAAACCGCTTTATCTCAGGCTTGGCACTTGGTAGCGGGAGCTGCAATGCAAATAGCCGTGCAACTACGCGTTCGATATTGCCGTCGACCGGGGCGGTCTTCTCGCCAAACGCGATGGCGGCGATGGCAGCGGCTGTGTATGGGCCAATGCCGGGAAGCTTGAGCAGTTCGGTTTCGGGTTTGGGGAAGCGACCGCCGTAATCCTTGGCGACGGTTGCGGCGCACTTGTGCAGATTGCGAGCGCGTGTGTAGTAGCCAAGTCCAGCCCAGGCAGCGAGAACGTCGTCTAGGTCGGCAGCCGCAAGCTTTGTCACGGTCGGCCAGCGGCCCAGGAAATCGATATAATAGGGGATGACCGCTTTGACAGTGGTCTGCTGCAGCATTATCTCGCTGAGCCAGACGCGGTAGGGGTTGGCGCGCTTACCTGGCGGGCTTCGCCAAGGTAGATCGCGGCTTTCGGCGTCGTACCATTCGAGAAGACGATCAACCGTTGCCGGGCCGGCTGGCCGCAGCGGAAGTTGTTTTTGTGCAACAGTGCTCATCGAGCCCTCCGGGCGACCGGCGCGAATCATTAATGAAATGGTAACCCTATGCGCTGTTCCTGGGAAACGAGCAGGAGCGGGTGCCAAATCGTGAGCGGGATTATGCAACGCAGATCAAATTGCCATGCAAGGCGGAGGGCGGCAGTCGCCAGCCAGGCGGCAACGCGCAGAGAAGAGATCCTGCGCGGCGCGGCGCGCCGTAAGCAGAAGGTCAATATCGGCAAATCCGTGGGCAGCTTCGTGCCGGGATTGGCGCAGAAAGCCTTCGAAAAATTCGGTTTCTCAACGGTTGCGCTATTGACGGAATGGCCGGCGATCGTCGGACAGGAACTCGCTGGTTACACCCGGCCGGAGCGGCTTAAATGGCCGCGTAAAGTCAGTTGCTCGGGTGATTCGGACTCAGGCTTTGAAGGCCGGCCTGGGGCGACCTTGGTTCTCAGAGTGGAGCCATCTCGAGCCCTCGATGTGCAGTATGGCATGACGCAGATCATCGAACGTATCAATAGCTATTTTGGATACCGGGCAGTTGCCGATCTGCGGTTGCAGCAATTATCGCTCGACGCTGGAAACCGCGGTGCATCGGCGCCCATGCCGGAAAAGGCCGAAGCAAGCGGGGCAGCGCCGAGACGGTCCAGTGACGACGAACTATTGGCTGGCGTTGTTGATGACGAGCTTCGCGCATCATTGCAGCGGCTGCAGGCTGGAATTTTCGGGCATTAGCGGCCACTGAATAGGGCCTGCCGCATACTGCCCGGACAGCAATCTGCATCGAGCAGGCGCTCACAAACCATTCAGTTGCTATTCAGGGCAAATTTGCCTTAATCGGTGGAGACCGTTGGTTTGCCGGCATAATAGCCATGTTTGGCGGGCCGCCCGCAGATTTACACACTACAGTAGGAGCTTCACCTTGCCGAAGCATATTCAGTCCACGGCACTTTCATCTCTCAGCCGCCGCCACATGCTTGCCGGTTCCGGTGCTGTGATCGGTATCGCCGGCTTGGGTTCCGGTCTGCCGCTGCAGTCGGCGCAAGCGGTCGAGATGTCGAAACTGATGGCGGATACGGGTTTACCGCCACTCTCGGTCGGACCCGAGGATGCTAAAGTCACCATCGTCGAGTACGCCTCGATGACCTGTCCCCACTGCTCGCGTTTCCACACCGACGTCTATCCGAAGCTGAAAGAGAAGTATGTGGAAACGGGAAAGGTGCGGTTCATCTTCCGTGAATTTCCACTCGATAACCTGGCTGCCGCTGCCTCGATGCTGGCGCGCTGTTCAGGTGACGGCAAAACACTGCCGATGATTTCTGTGTTGTTTTCCAAAATGGATGACTGGGCTTTTGTGCGGACTAATCCCGTGCCAGCTCTGTTCGAGATCGCCAAACAGGCGGGCTTCACCAAAGAGAGCTTTGAATCCTGCCTTCAGGATCAGCCGCTACTCGACAAGCTCATCAATCAGAAGAACGTTGCCGCCAAGGAATTCAAGGTGACATCGACACCGACATTCTTCATTAACGGCGAGAAGCTTCAGGGGGCACCTACATTTGAGACCTTCTCGGGTGTCATCGATCCGCTGCTGGCGGCAGGGTGAACCTGGGATGGGGGGTGGACTTTTGCAGGGGTATTTCCGTCCGGCCAAGCGTACGGTCTTAGCGATAGTCTACGCACTTGCGGCTTCGGGTTGTTCGAGTGATCAGCTTTTACAGGCAAACTCTGTAACGGTTGAACCAGCTCAGGCGACGGGCAGCGCATATGCGGTTGGAAGTACCGCTTCACAAGAGCCCCCGTTCAATCCGTTTCGTGACGATTATGCTAGCGACTATGGCCGGCGCGAGGTCATTGCCAAACCGGCTCTCGATGACGTGTTGAAGGTTGGCCCACTGCCGGAGATGGCGCTCGGCCGAAAGGATGCCCCGGTCACGGTAGTCAAATACGCCTCGTTGACCTGCCCGCATTGCCGCCGTTTCCAAATGAAAGTATTTCCGACTTTCAAGCGGGAGTACATCGACACCGGAAAGGTGAGGTTCGTCATCCGCGAATTTCCGATCGGACGGTCGTCCGGAAACGCGACGATTGCACTCAGGTGTGCGCCTGCATCAAAATATTTCATCCTGTACGATAAGTTCCTGAACCAGCAAACTCGTTGGGTTTCGCAGGAAGTTCGACTGGATAAAATCTATGCAGTTGCAGCCCAGGTCGGGTTATCCCGGTCTCAATTTGACGCCTGCCTCAAGAATCAGGACTTAATCCAGGGTCTGAAGTGGGTTAAGGATCGTGGCCGTACGCTTGGGATCATTGGGACGCCGAATTTTTTCATTCAGAACAAGCTGGTGAAAAAAGTTCTGGGTATCGAGGATCTTAGAGCTCTCGTCGACGCTGAATTGAGCGCTCGAAGAACAGCGGTGGCTAACTGATCAGCCGTGCTTCGAAGTCGGTATCGCCTCTGACCATCGAGGTTGTGCCGCGTGTCAGGCTGGAGCCGTTAGCATGCATCTGGGCCGATTAAGACTTGTCGGGTTCAAGTCATTCGTCGAGCCGACGGAAATCGCTATTTCCCGCGGGCTGACCGGTGTGGTCGGCCCGAACGGGTGCGGCAAATCCAATCTCTTGGAGGCGCTTCGCTGGGTGATGGGCGAGAGCTCGTACAAGTCGATGCGCGGCTCCGCGATGGACGACGTGATCTTTGCTGGAACAGCGACGCGGCCAGCGCGCAACACCGCGGAAGTCACGCTTTTCATCGACAACAGTGAGCGCCTCGCTCCGGCTGAATACAACGATTCAGAACAGATCGAGATCAGCCGCCGCATCGAGCGCGAGGCGGGTTCGGCTTACCGCATCAATGGGCGTGAAGTGCGTGCGCGCGACGTCAAGATCCTGTTTGAAGATGCCGCGACCGGCGCGCGGTCCCCTTCACTCGTAAGGCAGGGACAGATCGCCGAGATCATCAGTGCCAAGCCGGAAGCCCGGCGCCGCATCCTGGAGGATGCGGCTGGCGTCGCCGGGTTGCACTCGCGCCGCCATGAAGCCGAGCTGAGGTTGAAAGCGGCCGAAGCTAACTTGGCGCGGCTTGATGATGTGGTGGGAGGGCTCAATCAACAAGTCGACTCGCTGAAACGCCAGGCGCGGCAAGCGCGACGGTACCGCGAGGTTTCTGGACAAATCAGCAAGGTCGAAGCGCTGGCACTGCACCTTGCTTGGCTACTTTCTCACGAAGCCGTCGAGGCCGAAGAAGGTTTGCTGCGTGGCGTTTTGGAGAAGCTGGGTGAGGCGGCGACGGCTGAAGCGCAAGCCCTCCGGGTGGAGGAGGAGTTGAGCCAGCGGTTGCAGCCGCTGCGCGAGACCTTGGCTGAGCGATCGGCTGCCGCGGCGCGGATCGGTCACGAGCTGGAGGCGTTCGAGCGGGAAGCCGAACGGCAGGCGCAGCTCGGAGACGAGCTGAAGGCGCGGGTGGACAGCTATCAGCGCGACCGGCTGCGCGAAGAGCAGATGCATAGCGAAGCTGTCGAGACCGTCGCACGGATCGAAGCCGAGGTCGTTACGCTGGAAGAGGCGGAGGCCGGCTTTGAAGCTGCCGAGGCTCAGGCCCGGGAGCTCTGCGAGAGCGCACAGGCTTCGCTCGTGGATAGCGAAGGGCGGTTGACCACGGCGACCACGACGCTGGCCAATGAGACCGCGCAGCGCGCCAGCTTGGCGCGGACATTGGAGGAACGGCGAGCGAGTGTGCAGCGCCTGGAGCAGCAGGTTGAGGGTCTTAGTCTGGAAGCGACGCAGATCGCGAAGCGCGAGGAACTGGGCAAGGAGCGAGGCGCGGTCGCGGCAAAGTGCAATGAAGTGGAAAGCCGGCTTGAAACAATCGAATCCGATGTTTCGACAGCTGAAGGGCGCGTGCGAGCTTGCGTGACGGCATTGGATGACGCCCGCGAAATCGCCCAGCAGACCCGATTGCGGTCGAGTGCCTTACGGACCGAGCGGGAGACGCTGGCGCGGTTGTTGGGTCCATCGCACTCTGGCGAATTTCCAGCTCTGATCGATGCTATCAAGGTGGCTCCGGGCTACGAAACGGCGCTTGGTGCCGCGCTCGGCGACGACCTTGACGCGCCAACCGATGCATCAGCGGCGCTGCATTGGCGGCTGATCCGCGGTGACGGGGATCAGGATCTGCCTGGCGCCACGGAAAGCCTATCTTCGTTTGTAAATGCGCCGCCCGAGTTAGGACGGCGGTTGCGACAGATCGGTGTCGTTGCGCGCAAGGATGGCGGTAGCTTGCAAAAGAAGTTGCGAACCGGTCAGCGGCTTGTCAGCCTCGAGGGCGATCTGTGGCGATGGGATGGATTCGTTGCAGCCTACGATGGCGTGTCGGCAGCGGCGAAGCGCTTGGAGCAACGCAACAGGCTGGCGGTACTCGAGCAGGAAGAAGCGGAGATGGCCGGCGACCTTGAAGCGCGGGAAGACGCGCTAGGTGAGGCGCAACGGGCGTTGCAATCGGCGCAGGACGATGAGCGTCAGCTTCGGGGATCCTGGCGGCACGCGCAGGCAGAACTGGGCACCGCGCGCGGTCAGCTTGCCGACCTGGAGAGGCGGATCGCCGAAACGGAAAATAGATTAGCGGCGATTGCCGGTGCTCGGCAGCGTTCGGAGGCGGAACTCGCTGAAACTCAAACTGGTGTCGCGGAAGCCGAGACTGCGCTTACGGGCTTCGGCGACGGCCGCATTGCACAGCTTGAAGCCGAGTGGGAGATAGCTCAGGAGCAGGCCCGCAAACTGCGTGCGGAAGCCGCGGAGAAACGTGCCGAGCTCAACGCGTTGCATGCCTTGCGCGAAGAACGGCGGCGTCGTGTCGCGGCCTTGAAGGATGAAGTGCAGCGTTGGCGGGAACGCGCCGGGGCTGCCGTTCAGCATATCGAGGCTCTGCAGGAGAGAATCGCCAAGGCTGCCGCGCAGCTCGACGAGCTTTCCGACTTGCCAGAGAAAATTGCCGCGCAACGCCAGAAGCTGTTGCACGCTGCAAGCGAGGCGGATCAGCTGCGGAAGACGACTGCGGATGGATTGCAGGAGGCTGAGACCGAGGCCAGGCAAGCGATCGATATACTGCGGCAGGCGCAGGCTGCGGTCGCTGCTACGCGTGAAGAGCGAGCTGGATGCGAAGCACGACTGGAGGCGCAACGGCAGCGTCGCGACGACGATACGCGGCGAATCCGGGAAGTCTTCGATACGGATCCGCAATCGTGTCTGGCGCTTGCCGAGTTGCCGGAGGGAGCGGAGCTGCCGGCCTTCGATGATGTCGAGCGGCGCTTGTTGCGCCTGCGTGCCGATCGTGAACGTCTCGGTGGCGTCAACCTTCAGGCGGACGACGATCTGCAACGGATTGCGGCGCAGGTTAAGCAGATCGAGGCCGAGCGCAGCGATGTGCAGCAGGCAATCGACAAGTTGCGCGGCGGAATTGGGCAGCTCAACCGCGAAGGACGGCGCCGGATCAACGAGGCTTTCGAAATCGTCAACGGGCATTTCGGCCGGTTGTTCGAAACGCTGTTTGGTGGAGGCGAAGCGCGTTTGCAGATGATCGAGTCGGCAGAAGATCCGTTGGAAGGTGGTTTGGAGATTATCGCCAAGCCACCGGGCAAGAAACCGGCGACGCTGTCGCTGCTTTCTGGCGGTGAGCAGACGCTGACGGCACTGGCTCTAATCTTCGCTGTGTTTTTGACGAATCCGTCACCAATCTGCGTGCTCGACGAAGTTGATGCGCCGCTCGATGACGCCAATGTGGACCGCTTCTGCACGCTGATGGAGAGCATGGCCGAAGAGACCGCAACGCGTTTCCTTGTCATTACCCACCACCCGATGACGATGACGCGCATGCATCGGCTGTTCGGTGTCACCATGGCCGAGAAGGGTATTTCGCAGTTGGTCTCGGTTGACCTGCAGACGGCGCAAGGTTTCCGCGAGGCGGGGTGATTCCGACACGCGCGCTAGAGATCGGCGACACTCCTGCTATTTCGAGCCGTCGATTTCGTCGTGAACCCGCCGTATGCGATCACCGCGAGCCAGGACGGTGCCGCCGGTAACGTTGCCCAAGAGCGTCGGCAGGAAGAGCGAGAACACCGCGGCTACCAGATCCGTGCGACCTTCAAAGACCAAAAACAGGGCCTCAACCGTGCCGGCGACGACGTGATTGATGTCACCGGCAGCGATCAGGTAGGTCATCAAGGTGATGACGATGAATTCGTTGCCCTCGGATGGCGGCAGCATCCACACGAGCGCGGCAATCAGCCAGCCGGCCATAATCCCCGCGAGGAATTTCTCCATCGGTGGTTTCTGCATCATTTGCTCGAATATGACGATAACTGCGTTGTGCACGTCGGTCCCAAGAATACCCGTGAAGGATGTGAAAGCGGCGAAGATCGTACAGCCGACGACATTGGCGCTCAGCACGATCATCCAAAGCCGCAACAGTATAATCCACCAAACCAGTTTGCCCTGCTGCATGGCGGGCAGGACGGCGGTTAGTGTGTTCCCGGTAAAGAGTTGCTGACGTCCGAGGATGACGATGAGAAATCCGACCAAATAGCCGAGGCTGTCGATCACCGGTGTCCAAGGAGCGTCCGGCAGGTTGGCCGCCAGGATCGCTTTGGCAACGACAGAGAAGCCGATTGAAAGACCAGCTGCGACGCCCGATCACCACAGCGCGAGGAAGCGCCGCACCAATTCCTTTTCGCCTTCGCTGCGAACGATGTTGAAGACGGCAGCCGCCAGAAGGCTCCTGTGCTCGATCTCGACAGTGATCGGTGCCTCGGAAACCGCCGCCCCCCGGCTTTCGTTTCAAGAAGGTTTTTCGGGCTTATCCTGAGGGGCTTTCATATTGCCAACGCGTATTACTTATCAAACGAAAATTGATTGACGGTTGGACACGCTCATTGGAGCTGCCGCCAGCCTGGAAACTTGGAATCTATTTCGCGCTGAGAAACCTATCCCGCGATCTTGGAGAAGTCGGCGACGGCAAGGGTGGCGGCACGTATTTCTGAGAGAAGTTTCAAGCGGTTCTCGCGCAACTTTGCGTCCTCGGCGTTGACGGTGACGTCGTCGAAGAATTTGTCGACGGGAGCGCGCAATTCCGCAAGTGCGCGCATAGCGCCTTCGAAGTTCTCGACGTTGATGGCGGCTTCGGTGTCGAACTTTACCTTGGCGATTGCTGCAGCAAGCGCGCGTTCGGCAGGCTCGTTGAGGAGCGGACCCTCGGGTTCGCCGGCGTAGCTCGCCTTATCCTTCTTTTCCTCGATGGTGAGGATGTTGGTGGCGCGTTTGACGCCCGCCAGCAGATTGGCGCCATCATCGGTT
>DAOUZE010000184.1 GCA_030665765.1 Filomicrobium sp. | reverse complement strand
CACTGCAAACGTCTTTTTCAAGTTGTCGATCAGCGGTACGTCAGCACCTTGCCGCTTCATAATCGCGTACTGCTGGACCAACGAAAGGATGTTGTTCCAAGCCCAATAGATAACGAGCCCGGCCGGAAACGTCGCCAGCAGGAAGGTGAACATCACTGGCATCCAGTTGAAGATCATCTGCTGGGTGGGATCGGGCTGCGCAGGGTTGAGCTGCATTTGCAGCCACATAGTAATACCCATGATGAGCGGCCACACGCCGATCATAAGGAAGTCGGGCACCGCGAACGGCAACAGCCCGAACAGATTGAAGATCGATGTGGGATCGGGTGCCGAAAGATCGGTGATCCAACCGTAAAACGGTGCGTGGCGCATATCGATCGAGACGAACAACACCTTGTAGAGGGCAAAGAAGACGGGGATCTGCAAAAGGATCGGGAAGCAACCGGCTAGCGGGTTGATCTTTTCCTTTTGATAGAGCGCCATCATCTCCTGCTGCTGCTTTTGCTTATCGTCAGGGAAGCGTTTCCGCAGCTTCTCCATCTCAGGCTGCAGTTTCTTCATCTGGGCCATCGATACATATGCGCGATTTGCCAAAGGGAAGAATGCCGCCTTGACGATGACGGTCGTCGCCAAAATCGCCAATCCAAAATTGCCAAAAAGCCCATTAAGCCAGTTCAACAAGTAGTAAAGCGGCTTCGTAATGAAGAAGAACCAACCCCAATCGATCAGATAGCTAAAATCCAAGATCTTGTACTTGTTTTCATAATCTTGGATTAGGTCAACTTTCTTAGCACCCGCGAATAGCCGGGAAGTGACCTTGGCGGTGCCGCCGTTCACGACCGTGACGGGGCTTTGCTGATAGTCGGTTTGGAAAGACTCGCGCACAGTCGCGCTTTTGCGTGACGGCGTCGAGAATTTGACCGAATAGGTTTTCTCCTGATCGGGGATCAGCGTGGCCGCCCAATACTTATCGGTAAAGCCGAGCCAGCCACCCGTGATATTGCTGAACGTCTGCGGCTTTTCCTCGTCCAGGATTCCCGAGTAGCTGAACTGCTGGAGACGGTCGGTTTCACCGAGCCAGGCAATGATACCCTCATGTTGAACGAAGAAGCCCTCGATTTCAGGCGTTCCATAACGATAAATCCGCCCGTAGGGATGCAGGACGACATCGTTACCCGAAGCATTCGATACCTCGTCGTCGATAGTGAACAAGTAGTTCTCATCAACCGAAATCGTCCGCTTGAACGTCAATCCCTCTCCATTGTCCCACGACAGCACTAACGGCTGATCCGCGGTGAGCTGGGCCCCATCGGGCGCCGACCAAATGGTGTTCTTGTCTGGAACTTTCGCGCCCCCTGGCGCCAGCCAACCATGCTCGGCAAAATAGGGATGCTGCGAATTCGAGGGCTGCAGCAGCAACACCTTCGGGCTGCTGGGATCCGGAGTTTCGTGATAATTCACCAGCTGCACGTCATCGATGCGAGCACCCCTGAGCGAAATCGAACCCTCGATCGATTGGGTTTTGATCGCAACACGTGGGCTCGCCGCTGCACTACGCTCGGCGGCATCCAATCCGCCAACGACTCCAGGTGTACCGGTCGAGGTCTTCGACGTGGGCGCTTCGGTTTGCTGCTCTGGCGCGCCAACTGGCTTCGGCGGCGGAAACGCCAGCTGCCACATCAGCAACACCGCCATCGACAGAACGACTGCCAGCAGGAGATTGTTCTGATTGCCCGGATCTTGACTTTGCATCACCGCCTCGGCTCACGTTACTGTCAGCGCCACCATATCGAACTGCCCTCGGTTCCGGCAGGCATGGTTCTCGCGCTCGTCTATACAGGTGGCGGCGCAATGCTTCCACCAAGCGGACTCAACTTAGCCCGCTTACTCAGTTTTCGGCTTGGCATGATTACTTCGACGAGCATGCGGCCGTTTGCTTCGACGCGCTGACGTCTCGTCGAAGACGGCATGAATGCGTTTGAAAGCCGTTGTCAGTTCCTCGGCGAGTTGCGCGAACTGTTGCGTCAAGCCCCCCCGCCGCGCGATCAGCACGTAGTCGCAATCAGCCCTGGCGTATGCTGGTGCAACGGCGCGCACTGCTTCCCTGAGTCGTCTGCGAATGCGGTTTCGGGTGATCGCGTTGCCAATCTTCTTTGTCACTGTGAAGCCAAATCTGGCGCTTGAGATCCGCTCGCTATTCGGCAATTCAACACTTCGTTCTCTTCCGCGCGCATCCGGTGACGTCAAGCCACGTGGCCGCGCCTCCATGACAAAGGACATCGTGCTCCAACGTGCTCCGCCTCGGATACGCAGAAACTCCGCGCGTTTCTTAAGTGTTTCAATAGGCGGTTGGCTGGCCCGCGTGGGCAAAAACTTACGCCGATAGCTTTTTGCGGCCTTTCGCGCGTCGCCGAGCCAGCACCCGGAGGCCGCCTTTCGTCGCCATCCGCTTGCGGAACCCGTGACGCCGTTTGCGAACAAGCCGGCTGGGTTGATAAGTGCGCTTCACGTCTTCTCTCCAAACACCTGAGGATCGCCACCCCGCAATTTATCGGGATAGCCGGCGACACCGCCGGATAGCGCGCTGCCGACCACCGCGGAGCGCCGCTGATAAAGATTGCCCGGATCTCGACCTAAATCGTCGAACACGCGCTTATACGGGCGCATTTTGGCAAAGTCAAACTCCGGTACGAAGCACGAACGGGAATACAATTCCTTCGCCACAATCGGCCTGCCCCTGGATCCGCTGTTCACGGCCCTTCACGAAGACTCCTCCGGCTTCACGAGTGCTTGAAAGGCCGTTCTATTCCCGCCCAACCTAGTTCATGTTTCCGCTCGCTGAGGGACCTTTTGGCGGCTCAACCAAAAACATGGCTGAAACAGGTTGAACCATCACGAGCACTGGGCCATCGGCAAATGAGCAAACTGAATAATGAACGAGGACTTATGATCATGGGCGTTCCCAACGCATTTCTCAACCGCACCGCCGGTTGGGTGATGGCTTCATTTCTGGCCGTCTCGCTCACAACTGCCACATCGGCATTGGCGGAAGACATCACGAAAACCTTCAAGGCCCACGCTGCCACTTCGGGCGACGCCGTCGATCATGGTGGCTGGAACGGTCTTTTGACCAAATATGTCACCACCGGCGAGGATGGCATTAACCGCGTCGACTATGCCGCTTGGAAGGCGACCGGCCATGCGGCCCTGAAAACCTACCTCACCAAGCTCCAATCGCTCGATCCGCGCAAACTGAACCGAGACGAACAGTTCGCATACTGGGCAAACCTCTATAACGCCAAGACGATTGACGTTGTGCTTGATCAGTATCCCGTCGACTCGATCCGCGAAATCACCATCAACGAAGGCCTGCTGGGCTTTCTGAAAAAGAGCGTTGGCGCTGGCGGACCCTGGAAGGCGAAAATGATCAGGGTCGCCAGCCACGATTTGAGCCTCGATGACGTCGAGCACACCATCATGCGTCCTATCTTCAAGGACCCGCGCGTCCATTACGCTCTTAACTGCGCTTCTTACGGCTGCCCCAACCTTCTGCGCGAAGCATTCACAGGGGTAAAACTGAATGAGCAGCTCGACAACAACGCAAAGGCCTACATCAACCATCCTCGCGGTATCGACGTGCAAGGTAGTAGTGTCAAAGCCTCATCGATCTACCAATGGTTCCAGGCCGACTTCGGAGGCACGGAAGCCGGTGTTCTCGATCACGTCCGCAAGTATGCCAGTAAAGACCTGAAGGCCAAGCTCAAAGGCAAGGATTCCATCGCCAGCTACGATTACGACTGGTCCCTCAATAGCACTCAGCGCGGGTCATAAAGCCGGTTCAGCGCCAGATTGACAAGGAATGGAAAGATGCAGACAGAAGAACCGGCTACCCCCCCGAAAGCGAAGCCCAATCCGTTCCGTACCTGGGGTCCCCTCATCGCCATCGTCGCACTCATGGGCTTGGTCTTTGCCATGGGTTGGCATGAATATCTCTCTCTCGAACAGTTGGGACGCAACTACGCCACGCTTGATGGATTCATCTCCGAAAACCTTCTGGTTGCGATCCTCGCCTATGCGCTTCTTTACATCGTCGTCGTCGCGCTTTCCCTGCCTGGCGCTCTTGCCTTGACACTCGCCGGCGGTCTTCTGTTCGGCTGGCAAATCGGTGGCCCGGTGACCGTCGTTGCCGCCACCACCGGAGCCACCATCATCTTCCTTGTCGCCAAGACCTCGCTCGGTGAAACACTTGCGGCCAAGGCCGGCCCTTCGATCAATAAGCTACGCGAAGGCTTCCAAGAAAACGCATTGAGCTATTTGTTGTTCCTTCGTCTCGTTCCGGCTTTCCCGTTCTTCGTCGTCAACCTCGCCCCGGCTTTACTTGGCGTTCCATTGCGCACGTATGTCATCGGGACGCTTTTCGGTATAATTCCCGGCACCATGGCCTTCTCTTTCGCGGCTTCTCAGCTCGGCACCGTTATCGAGAAGACCAACGCCGAGCACGCCGCATGTGTTACAGCCAATGGGGAGGCGGCGTGCCCATATGTCATTGACGCCGGGACGCTGGTCAGCAAAGAAATCATTTTGGCCTTTGCCGCCATCGGCGTAGTGGCCCTCATCCCCGTTATTGCCAAGAAGTGGAGCAACCGCCATGCAGCCGCATAACACAGCAGCAGATGTCCTCGGCCGCAGCATTCCACCTACCAACGGCCCCGCCGCCGGCGCACCAGGTGGTCGCGCATCCGGCTCCGCCGAGGCCAGGCGCGATGAGACGATCGAGTGTGATATCTGCGTCATCGGCGCCGGTTCAGGTGGCCTATCCGTTGCCGCGGCAGCGGCTGCGTTTGGCGTCAGTGTCGTACTGATCGAAAAGCACAAGATGGGTGGCGACTGCCTGAACTATGGCTGCGTCCCATCGAAGGCACTGATCGCCGCCGGCAAGCGCGCCCACCTAATGCGCACAAAGAACGGCTTCGGCATCTCACCGCAAGAACCACGGATCGATTACAAGGCCGTCCACGGCCACGTTCAAAGCGTCATCGAGGCCATTGAGCCCAATGACTCCGTCGAACGCTTCACCGGTCTCGGTGTCCAGGTCATCGAAGCCGCCGGTCGCTTCATCGACAAGGCCACGATTGAAGCCGGCGACCGCCGCATCAAGGCCCGCCGCTTCGTTATCGCAACGGGCTCCGCTCCCCTGGTGCCGCCGATCCCTGGCCTCGACTCCGTCCCCTACTTCACCAATGAAACGATCTTCGACAACCAGCAAAAGATCGAACACCTTGTTATCGTCGGCGGCGGTCCGATCGGTCTGGAACTAGCCCAGGCGCACCGCCGGCTCGGCAGCCAGGTCACCGTACTTGAGGGCGCCAAGGCGCTGGCCAAGGATGATCCGGAGTTGACCAGCCTCGTTTTGCAGCATCTGCGCGGCGAAGACATCGACATCCGCGAAGGAGCTCTCGCCACCAGCATCGAAGGTGGCCCAGGCAACGTTCGCGTTCACATCAAAGTCGGAAACCGGGAAGAAGTCGTCGCGGGGACCCACGTTCTCATCGCGGCTGGCCGCAAGCCGAATGTTGACGACCTCGGCCTCGAAGCCGCCGGCGTCAAGTTCGACAAGAAGGGTGTAAAAGTCAGCGCCGGCCTCGTCACCTCAAATCGCCGCATCTACGCCATCGGAGATGTCATCGGCGGCCTGCAGTTCACCCATGTCGCCAACTACCACGCCGGTATCGTCATTCGCAAAGCTCTGTTCCGCATACCGGTCAAGGTCAAAGAGGACATCATCCCATGGGTTACATTCACCGATCCTGAGCTTGCCCATGCCGGCTTAACCGAGGATCAGGCCGTCGCCAAGCATGGCAAGGTCTCCGTCTTGCGCTGGCCCTACCACGAAAACGATCGTGCCCAGGCCGAACGCGTCACCAGCGGTCACATCAAGGTCGTCGCCGACAAGAAGGGGCGCATTCTCGGCGCCACGATTGTCGGTGAACACGCCGGCGAATTGATCCAGATGTGGTCGCTTGCTATTTCGCAAAAGTTGAAGGTCAAGGCGATGACCGAATGGATCTCACCTTATCCAACGCTCTCGGAGATCAACAAGCGCGTCGCCTATAAGTTCTATGCCGGCGCAACCTCAAGTCCCCTGGTACGTAAGGTGATCAGGCTTCTGGCAAAGCTCGGTTAAGCATCAACACCGTCCGTAGGCGGCGCGAAGAAAGCGAAACGCCCAACATTTGGGCCCCCGGCCGGTCAATCCGGTTGGCGGGCTACCGCGCTTGGCGCACTTGTGCATTGCAAATAAAGCCCCACGTTTCAGTAACGGTGGTTCGGGCACCACAGGACTGGTCGAAAGAGACCGTTTCTTTAAACTTGGACACGCACCTTAGACTGAGGCTTGCCGCTAAAAGATAAGCCGACCGTTTGCGGAACCGCATGGATCAGAAAGCCGATACGCCCCAACGGCGACCCAATGACGGCGAAAGCTCCCAGCTCGACGAGCAGCACGCTGCCTCGGGAAGCAAGCTCTCCGTGCTCAAACGCCTCCCCTTCTGGTCGCGGACCAGTCAGACTGCGACCGTGACCACCTGGCAGAAGCTACGCCTCCCCCTGAAGTTGCTTGTACTCACGACCGCCTTCGTCATGCTGGCCGAGGTGTTGATTTTCGTACCCTCGGTAGCGAATTACCGTGTCAGCTGGTTGAAGGACCGCCTGATGGCGGCGCACCTGGCGGCCCTGGCGGCCGACGCGGCACCAGGCGGCGCAATTCCCGCCCCCTTGCGTGACGAACTGTTACGCACCGCCGAGGTCAAAGCCGTTTCCTGGCGGCGCGAAGGCCGCCGCAGCATCATCCTGCCGCCAACAGAGCAAATGACGATCAACGCGCATTTTGATCTACGCCCGATGGAACAACGCAACCTCCTGTCCGAAGCCGGCCACCGCCTCTCGCTGATCGGCGAAGCCCTTCACGCCCTCGTACGCAGCGACAACCGCACCCTGCGCGTTAGTGGACCACTCAACGGC
>DAOUZE010000011.1 GCA_030665765.1 Filomicrobium sp. | reverse complement strand
GTCCATCCTCGGAGCGCCGTTCACCAACCAGCCCAACCCGCGTGCCGGTCCGCCCGAGCAGCCCTTGCAGACGCGCGATCATCGAGGTTTGTTCGCGGCTCTTCGCCCTTAACGCTTCAAGTTCGGTCCGCAGCGCCACTTCGCCATCTTGGCGGTCGTCGCCATAACTATTTCGGCCACGGGCGGCACGCGTCACCAGTGTGGCATTGAGGCGCAAAAGCTCGTCGCGGCCTTTCGTATTGATCTGGCCGGCCTCTTCCAGCGCACGAGACTGAATATTGGCCGTTTTTGAGAGCTGCGCGATTTCCCGGTCCCGTTGCAGCACAAGTCGTCTGGCTTCCGCGAGCCGGCTTTCGACCCGCGGCAGCCGGTCCATGATGGTTTGCTCGAGAACCCGGTGCGCGTTTTCGTGCTCTTCCAGCGAACCGCGTAGCTTCTCAAGCTCCCCTTCGAGCGCACTGATAGCCGCATCGCGGCGGTTGATATCGACCCGCTGACGCGCGTGAGCCAGCGTCGCCTTCTCAAGCTTGCTTTCAAGTTCATGGATGGACAGGACATAGTCCGCGCGCAGCCGGTCCTTATCGGCGCGGATTTCTGCCTCCGTCAGCGGCATCGAGCGCTTGATGGCCTCGGTATTGAGACGAATTGTACGGCGCTTGTACGCCGGCAGGATGAGCAGTCCAGCAAACAAGGCGATCAGAAATCCGAGCGCCGTAAGCATGACTGTCTCGATCGTCAACACGCCTTCGCCCCCAGCTTGTTTTCACAACGATAGACCAATCGGCTGTCTCCACACTAGCCGCGCGAACCGGCACCGTCACACCCGTTCACCAATCCAAGCCGGGAGGAGATTGTCAGCAGAGCTGAACAGCCCTCGGACGATCATCCTCGCCCCTTAGAAAGGATTCCAGGTTGCGGTGCGGGTGTACTTCAAATACCCCACATTCGCACCAAGGCGAAGCCCAACGCCGGAACGAATCGGTGCGAGCGTGACATCATCGCGCTGCATGAGCTGCAGCCCAACGCCGCCAACAAGGTAAGCCGAGCCCTGAACACCACCATAACGTTGATAAATCTGGTCTGGATGCCTCATGTTGTAGATGAGCACCATGGTCTTGGAACCCTCGGCACCAAAGTCGTAACCCAATGTCGGCCCTTGCCAGTAGATCCGGTGTGTTCCGGCATCGCGCGTGAACAGCCTGCCCTCGCCGTATCTAAGGCCGGCAATAAAGGCTCCACCTGCATCTTCACCGAGAATGTAGCCGTTGGGCTGCCCCTGATCCCGGAAGGCCTTCTGGATAACCTGCGCCAATCCGGAGCTGATCGAGCCGAAAAATCCGTGTCCCGCGCGCATGATCTCGCTCTGACTGAAGGTGCCGGCCCCCTCGTCATAAGCTTCAGGGGGCGGAGCAGCTCCATTGTCGTAGCCGGGATCGTATTCTTCGCGCGCCCCGCCTTGATCGTAATCGGCACGATCGTAGCTCCGGTCGGTCTGCGAAGGCGCGCGCTGGTAATCCCTGCTGGCAGCAGGCGGCTCCTGCCGCGCACCATACTCTGAGTTTGTGCTGCTCGAACTACCACGATTATAGGCGCTGTCCGAGCCGTAATTGTTATCTTGATACCGCGCGTTGGGAGCGACATAGCGGGGCGGCCCATCCCGATCGTTTTCGTAACTCCGGGCAGTTGTCTGCGGCACCTCGCGATAAACATCGTAGTTCCCGCTGCTGGAATCATTCTTCCAAGGGAGCTGTTCTTGCGCACTCGCTTGGCTGCAGAAAATAAAAACCGCACAGGCGGCAAAGAGAAAAAGCGGGCCCAATAAGCCCCAACCACGTGAATACGTTGTTTCAGATTTCGACATAGAGAGCTCACGTTCTCGTTGAGCGGCCCGATGGCGGCCCGCCTGCATCAAGTCCACACAACATTCAGGCAGCGGCGCACACGACGCCCCCTGACACCCGACGCGAATCCCCTCTAAATGTACCATTGCTCTGAAGTTGTTACGAAAGTGTGGCCAACAGGCTGACCTCGAAACAGCCAACCTGTGGCTTTTGAGCATGCCTTTGCGGTGCTTAAGCCGTTGTCTAGCGATACTACAGACAATTACCGGTGTGGTTTCCGGGGCGTAGTCGCCATTGATCTTGCGGTCATCAGGTCCGCGCGGCGTTCAATAATGCAAAGAATCACGCTTTAAGAATTACCAACGGTCCTGGTGTGCTTGTCTTGCAAGGCAGCTTCAACCTGGCAACCGCACCACAACGAATAACCCCTGCTCAGCACGGGCGACGAAGGGCGCGACCTACATGAAAATTGATAATCCAACCGACCTCGAACTCGCCGCACTCATCTCAAGTAAGATCTGCCACGACGTCATTGGTCCGGTTGGAGCGATTTACAATGGCATGGAAATCCTCGATGAGGACGATGACCCAGAGGCCAAGAGCTACGCCCTGGACGTCATCCGCAACGTCACCGAGCAAGCCTCCGCGCGACTTCAATTCGCCCGCTTTGCCTTTGGAGCCGCGGGTTCAGCCGGCGCCCAAATCGACTTATCAATGGCCGAACAGATTTCCCGCGGATACCTCGGCAAGGGCAAGCACACGCTTATTTGGAGCGGACCGCCAGGCCACATGGGCAAGGATTACGTGAAACTGCTCTTGAATCTTCTTTCTTCTTCCGTGACCGCGCTGCCACGCGGCGGAGAAATCGCCGTCTCGATCATTGGAACACTTGAGCAGCCCAGTTTCGAAATCCGCTGCAAGGGCAATCGCGCACGTCCACCGCAATATCTCACCGATATCGTCGCGGGAACCTCAGACGGCGAACTCAACGCCATGAACATCCAAGCCTACTACACCTGGCGTTTGGCCGGCATCACCGGCATGCCCATTGAGATCCTCCAAGATGGCGAAGACATCTTGCTGGCGGCTAGGAACTGAAGCTTTTGCGTCACTTATGGAGAATGCAAAGGAATATGGTCGCCAAACCGATAAAGCCGACGGCCTTAAACAGGTTTTCAACGCAGTTTTAATGATTCTCTCGCCAAATTATCAAAAAGAGACGCTCACAGCCACTTCAACGCATGGGTCTTGGAACCAATGAAATTCTGCCTTGTCGTTGACGACTCTGACATCGTTCGCAAAGTCGCCGGCAAAATTGTCGAGGGGATGGGTCACATTCCTATCGAGGCGGCAACGGCCGAGGAAGCACTTGAGCTCTGCACGACTTCGATGCCCGACATAATTCTGCTTGACTGGCATCTTCCGACGATGAGCGCGCAGGACTTTCTCACGGAACTCAAAGCCATCAAATCCGATGTCTGCCCGCAGATCCTCTACTGCGTGACTGAAGCCGATCCGAGTGATCTTAAACGCGCCTATCGCGCCGGCATCAGCGATTTCGTTCTGAAACCGTTCGACCGGACGACTCTGGTGCCGAAGATTGCCAGCATGCACGGTACTTCCGACGTTTAGTTCGAGCGAACGACCCACCACCCCACTGGCCGTGTCAAGCAACGACTGCTAATTCTGGAGGTCCCCAGCGTCCCCATAGGAGAGCGGTCGTCTTTGATTCGTATTGATAAACTAAAAATAGCCAACCTTCCTGCGCTGAGTTTCGAAGTCGGCGACGGGGAGTGCATGGTCATCGAAGGTCCATCCGGCAGCGGCAAGACCCGCTTGGCGCGTGCTTTGGCGGACCTCGAACCCGCCCAGGGCCACATCTTCGTCAATGGTGCCGAGCGATTGGAAACGCCTGCCCCGGCTTGGCGCCATTTTGTGCGCTATCTGTCTGCCGAACCTGGCTGGTGGACCGATACGCCGCGCGAAGGACTGCCCATGGATCCCAAGTCCGAAGCCCAGGTACTGCGGCTGATGGCGAGTTTGAACCTCGAACCCCAACTCCTCGACAAACCTGTCTCGGTGTTGTCGACAGGAGAACGACAACGCCTCGCATTAGTCCGCGCCCTCATCGACGATCCCCCTGTTCTGGTCCTCGACGAGCCGACCTCCGCCCTCGATCAGCGCAACACCGCGTTGGTCGAGGAGGTGCTGCGCTATCAGCTGATCAACGGCCGCAGCGTTCTGCTAATCAGTCACGACCGTGACCAGGTCGCTCGGATGGCCGATTTGCGCTTGCAGTTAGCCCCCGTCGATGAGACCCCCGACAGCGCGAGCAAAGCGACCTCACCGATCCTCTCAGATACCAAAACCAGCCAACTGAGCACACCGCAAAAATGACCTATGTGCCCCTCGATATCACCGATCTCGTCGTGGCCGCCTCGCTGATGCTGATCAATGGCCTGGTCTCATGGGCCTTCGCGCTAAAACTCGAGCGCACGCTCTTTATCAATTCCGTACGCATGGCACTGCAGCTGGCGATGATCGGTTTCGTCTTGAAATGGATCTTCGCGCAGACCTCACCAGTCTGGACCGCCGGGCTGGCCACGATCATGATTCTGGTCGCCGGTTATGAGATCGTTTCGCGTTTGTCGCGACGGCCGAAGGGCCTTTCGGCTTACCTCCTCGGCTCCGGCACCCTGTTTCTGGTCGGCACGTTGGGGACGGGCTTCGCGGTTCTCGGCATCATCGGTCCCGACCCGTGGTATCAGCCGCGTTATGTACTGCCGATCCTCGGTATGGTGCTAGGCAACGCGATGACCGGCATCGCACTCACCACCAGTACGCTTTTCGAATCCGCGAACCGCGACCGAACCGCCATCGAAGCGCGTCTGTCGCTTGGCGCTAATCGTTTTAGCGCAATGGGCGAAACCCTTCGCCTGTCGCTGCGCACCGGCTTGATGCCGATTTTGAACGCCATGGCCGCATCAGGCATCGTTTCCCTACCCGGCATGATGACCGGCCAGATCTTGGCGGGCCTCGATCCGATCGAAGCGACCAAATATCAGATCATGATCATGTTCCTGATCGCAGGCGCCACGGCGCTCGGCGTTGTCATCGCCGGCTATGCGGGCGTCCTGCTTATTACCGACAACCGCCACAGGTTGAGGCTTGATCGGCTTCATCCCGCCAAGGCCTGATCACAGTTCGCGGCCCTTCCCGGCGCACTGCGCCGAGAAAGAAACATCGCAACCGATCACTGCGGCGCTTACCAGCAGACGCTGGCTTCGGCGCGGCAGGTGTATTCATCGAAGACAATGAAGTCGAGGAACAGCTCGCACTTCACGTCTTTTTTGCCGGTGCGGTAACCCGAAATGCCTCTCTCAGCTGTCCAAGTCGAGATGTACTTGTCGAGCAGCTCTTTGGCGTCTTTCGTTGGACCAACTTTACCGTAGTCATTCACGGAAAAGGCCAAGCGCGTGCATTTAGCGTGGGCCGGCGACGTGGCCATGAAGGCCGTGGCTGACACTAGAACGGCGGCAAGGAATGTGGTTGCAAAGCGCATGTGAACACCCAAGCGATGTTGATGGACATTAACCAAGCCGGACACTACTCGGACCAATTCCACGCGCCTAGAGGCGCCAAACAGAATCCCCCCGACCCGTGCGAGAAGACCACACTTGTTATTCTTCTGTGGAAATAAAAAGGGCCCCCCATTAAGGGCGGCCCTTTGTAATCAAACGCAGATTTTGGTTGCGCTAATTCATGTAAGGCGCATTACCGCCGGCAAGACCGCGCCCTGTATCAAAGAAAAAACCGCTGTCGAAGGGGCCGAAGACCGACTGTTGGTCGACTCCTGGGTCGCGAAATTCATCAACATTGCTGTAGGTGTTGATGGTTTCTTCGTAGGTGTACGAATAACCGCCGCGACGGCTCGTGTAGCCTTTGACCTTTGGGCCTCCGCGATAAGCGCGCGAATTCTTGTAAGCGCTGTCGCCACGATAGCCACGTTCACCGGCATTCGCTTCGAACACAACTGCCGTAAGCCCAACAACGAAAGCAACGCCCAATAAAAACTGCTTCATGATTTCACTCCTGACCCCATCAATGGCCCCTCAGGGGGGGTGATTGCACCAAGTTACCCTAACCAGACGACACTTCAGCAACGAAATCACGTAGGGTGAATGCTTTATTCCAGGACCTGAACGGTTTCAGCGACCCGAGCATCGAATATCGACAGACCGTAGTTAACGATTAGGAAAGAACCTTGCATTTTTTCCTTAGCCCCCAACTAACGGTCCGCAGGAGACAGCACTCTTTAGTTACTGGCAGGCCCTCTGACGAGCAACACAGTGGGTGCCAAGAGGAGCAGGCTTGCAGGTCAACGAAATTTGGCCCGATGGCTTGAAGCCGTTGTTCTTAATAGAATTGTTGAGGGCGGCCTTTGCCATGAACTTCGCCAGATCCTCGGTGAGCATGGTCGATTCACCACCGGCTTTTACGCAGCTAGCCTGAGCCGCCGACGTTGCGAAAGCTACCGCGGTCAGTGCGACTGCAAAGACGAGAGATTTCATTTCACCAGACTCCAGACTTTCCGGCCATCGCCGGTAATTCAAAAACACTTAGCCATCTCTGCGAGATGCCCGGTTACCAATTGAGCTGAGTTCGAACCCATAAAGCAAAGCATCTACTTCTTGCAGATCGTCGAGGTGCCATAACACTCGTAACCCATTCCGCCCTTCTTGCAGCGATACTTGCGCTTTCCGAAGTCGTAACCACTGGTCTTGCCGGTCGCCATCCATTCCGCCCAGGCACCCCAATCTGTGGCCTGAAGCAGCACTTCATCGACCTGGAATTTGGCCCCCGCCAGCGTGCCGGCCGTACCCTGTCCCGCTTTCTTAAAGCAGGTTCGTGCTTCCACAGTGTCGGCACTAAAGCCAACGCCCAGAGCAAATCCGATAACAAGTGCAAACTTCGCAGAAGTCGTCACCAGTTTCTTCATGATCTCTTCTCCTGAGAACGCCCTATCAAGTAGCCTTACAATGGCCGGCACGATGCAGCATCAGATTCGTGTTGGATATTGGGCATTCACGGTAATCCACTCCGTTTGGCCGTTTTCGCACCGGCCCGTGGCATCAGCGCTACGCTTTTGCCCGCTAATCTCGATCGTCTCTGAGCATTAATTGGGCAACCAATCTACCGCGAACCGGGCCCCATCACCTTGTCGCAGTACACTGCTCAAGAACGGCAGGGCGCTTACCAGTTCAGGGGCCAGCGTATAGGGTGGATTGAGCACGGCTAGCCCGTGACCATTGAGACGCTCCACGTCGTCTGGAGCACGAACGTAAAACTCCACAACCAACAGTTTCGGCAGTCCGAGCCCGGCTAGCTCGCGCTTGAAAGCGGCAATCGAACTCGGATCCTTGATGGGAAACCACAGCAAGAACGTGCCCGTTGAAAACCGCCTTACTCCCTCGCGCAAGCCCTGAGTCAACTGCTGAAGCTCACCCGTTTCCTCGAACGGCGGATCGATCAGCACAACACCGCGACGCTCTTTCGGCGGCAACAACGACTTCAAAGCGACATAGCCATCAAGTCCCAACACCCGAGCGTTCCGGTAAGGCGACAACGCCCGCTCCAGCGCCTGCCGGTCATCCGGGTGCAGCTCGTTGGCGAAAATCACGTCATCGGGCCGGACGAGCTCGGCGGCAATAACAGGACTGCCTGGATATCGCGTGATCGGCCGCTGATGAGCCCCGTCGTTGATGCGCCAAACAGCCTCGACCAGCGGCGCGAACAACCCGGCAAGTTCAGCCGGGATCTTCGCCTCCAGCAAACGGCCGATACCTTCGTGCCATTCACCTGTCTTTGCTGCTTGTTCTGAATGGAGATCGTAAAGGCCCGTCCCGGCGTGCGTATCGATCACACGAAACGATGCTGCCTTTTGCTTCAAGTGCACGATCACGCGCGACAGCATAAAATGCTTCAAAACGTCAGCAAAATTGCCGGCGTGATACACGTGCCGATAATTCATTGTTGAGCCCGCGTGTCGCCGTGGGCATGACCGGCGCCCCGGCGCATCTCCAGCCTCACGCCTTCTTTTCCCATCGCCCCTGGCCGTTTTGCTGCCAATAGGTCACGGAGCAGCCCGCTGCTTTCGCTGCCTTCCATTGACGTCGCGCCAGAGCCAAGGCCTCGCTATCGTGCCCATCAAACATGTGCACGATACGCACGAAGCCTTCGAACTCCGATGTGTCGGCACCATCGACCAGGAAGAGAACGCCACCGGCGTTGGGAACTTCGTCACCAGTTGTCAAATAAACTGGCTGCAGTTCCGCGTGGCCATCCGCTTTGGTCCCATGCGGTAAAAAACTCTCGTCGCGGTAGGTCCAAAGCGCCAGGTCAAGGGCTTCAAGGCGTTGCTCGTTGCCGACCCGCAAAACCGCCTTCCAGCCACGCTCAAAAGTCTTTTCGAGCAAACTCGGCAGGACCCGGTCAAGCGGCTGGCGTTCGAGATGATAGAAGAAGACCTCGGTCACGACTTCTGTTCTCTAACGAGCAAGCTGCGTGGAACTCAGCGAATTCGCGACCGCCATGATTCCAACTAAGCTCATTGGCGCTGACGCGCCTTTTTCAGCAGACTGCGCGGCACCATACCATTGTCGATGAGTGCGCGAACGCACACTCGGGACAACCGCTTGCCATTCGAGCGCATGCAGCGATTGAGCTTGCCGGTACCAACCTTGTAGCGCGGACAGAACCTACTGTAGTCATTGCTGCAGGCGACCTTGACGGAGTCGGGCACGGCGCGCGCGGTGGCATCGGATGTATAGCCAAACAGCATGCAAGCCCCAAGCATTAGCCCAAAGGCCACTCCGGCATTACCCCCGCAGGTCGATTTCAAAACCGTCATTCTGGCAAACCCTCATCAAGGAAGCTGTCTGAACACGTAAATCTTCTATAGCCAACCAAAAAAATTCAATACGGGCAAAACCTACCGCCCGATTGCTCATTTACCGCGACGCTTCGACGGCGCAAACGGGTTTTCACCCTTTCGTAGGTTGAGACGAATTGGCACACCGGGCAAGTCGAACACCTCGCGAAGACTGTTAGTCAAGTAACGTAAATAGCTCTGAGGCACCTGCTCGGCACGCGAACAAAACGCGATAAACGTCGGCGGCCGAGCCGACGGCTGCGTAATATATCGGATCTTTATTCGACGTCCTGCAACAGCCGGTGGTGCGTGGCGAACTAGCGCTTCCTGAAGCCAACGGTTGAGTGCCGGCGTCGACACCCGGCGGTTCCATAGCTCATAGGTTTCAAAAATCGCCCGCGTCAGACCCTCGAGCCCCTTTTCTGCAAGTGCCGAGATCGTTACCAGTTTAACCCCTGGCACCTGCGCCAGCCGCTCCCGTAACGCCTCCCGCAGCACCTTCAGTTGCGCCTGTTTTTCCGTAACGACATCCCACTTGTTGACAGCAATCACCAGGGCGCGCCCCTCCTTGACCACCATATCGGCAATCGTCAGGTCCTGATGCTCGATGCCACGCTCCGCATCGATCAGTAGAACCACTACTTCGGAAAACCGTATAGCGCGGATGGTATCGCTTGCCGAAAGCTTTTCGGCTTTATCGTGGATTTTGGCCTTACGGCGCAACCCGGCGGTGTCGAACAGCCGCAGGTCGCGCCCTTCAATGGTCACATCCGTAGATACCGAATCCCGTGTCAATCCAGGCTCTGGACCCGTAATCATACGGTCTTCACCGATCAGAGCGTTAACCAATGTCGACTTGCCTGCATTCGGACGCCCAACGATCGTAACGCGCACCGGCCGGTCGAGAACCCGTTGGCGCCGCGCCTCTTGCTCCATGCGAAAAGCGTCCTTATCGGCCCCGCGCCGACTGCCCCGCTCACGCAGTCGGGTCTCCTCATGCAGACCAAGCGCCGCCATCATGTCGGAGACCAGTTCGCCAATGCCCTCCCCGTGCTCAGCTGAAATCGGGATCGGTGCACCAAGGCCCAACTCGTAGGCTTCGTAAAAACCGTCCTGCCCGGCCCGGCCCTCACACTTGTTCGCGACCAGGATACTAGGCTGGCCGGCGCTGCGAACAACACGCGCGAATACGTCGTCGGCGGGCGTCACCCCCTCCCGTGCATCGATCACAAACAGAATGAGACCGGCCTGCGCAATCGCCTGTTCGCTTTGCTCTCGCATACGCGCTTGGATCGAACCGGCTGCGGCCTCTTCGAGACCCGCCGTATCAATCAGTACAACCTTGTGGGAGCCAAGTTCCGCCTCACCTTCGCGCCGGTCGCGCGTCAAGCCAGGCATATCGGAAACGAGCGCTGTAGGTCGCCCCGTAAGGCGGTTGAAGAGGGTCGATTTGCCAACGTTCGGCCGCCCGACGATGGCAATCGTCGGGACCGAAATCTCATCAGCTCGTTCATCGGAAAAAGAAGCCATACGTGTCTATCGCACGGCTCCTGGTATCCACACAATTCCGATTGAGGAAGCTGGAATTCAGACGCCCGCAGACCACCGCCACCCGAAGAGATTAGTTCAGCACCACCAGTGTGGCATCATCGCGCATGACAAACATCCGGCCCTGCGCCACCACCGGCGCAATGTACGCGCCTCCGCCGACGTCCTGTTGCGAGACCACCCGCCCCGTAGCCGCGTCCACGCCGACCAGCGCTCCCTTACCGGAAACCAGCCACAACTGCCCACCGGCTAGCGTCGGACCCGACCAGGTCTTGCCGCCGGACAGATTGACGCTCCAAAGCATGTGGCCGGTTTTGCGATCAACCGCCA
Source organism: Filomicrobium sp. (assembly GCA_030665765.1). GTDB lineage: Bacteria > Pseudomonadota > Alphaproteobacteria > Rhizobiales > Hyphomicrobiaceae > Filomicrobium. The sequence goes on along the minus strand of DAOUZE010000011.1, from coordinate 18,340 downwards.
TCAGCTGACCGGCAGTATCGACCACAAAGACAGTTTCGCCGACAACCCAGGGCCGCTGGGTGCCGGGCACGTTGCGCGTCCATAACCTTTCACCCGTATCCGCCTTGGTCGCCACCATCCGACCGGAATGGCCGACCGCAAATACAACACCATCCTTAATCACCGGGGTTGCCGCGTCACGCAAGGACGCTAACTGGGAAACGACCCGGGTGCGGGACAAGTTCTCCGACCAGCGCGCCGATCCATCCGCAACATTCAAGGCCAAAAGGTCACCGGAAGGATACGGAACGGCGACGATTTCACCGTCGACCGCAGGACTGACGTTCATAACCAAGCTTGCTTTTTGGGGCAGTCCTCGAACCACCCAAATCTCGCTGCCGTCAGCTCCATTGAGGCAATAAAAGCGCCCTTCCATACTAATGACGAACAAGCGGCCGCCGGCCGCCGTCGGCGCTGCCCGAACGGGCGTGCCGAGATTTTTTTCCCACAGCACCTTCCCCGTTGCCGGATCGAAAGCCGCAACCCGACCGAAGCCGCTCACCGCGTAAAGCTGGCCGTTTTCGGCTGCTAAACCGCCGCCAAACCCACCCAGGGCGCTGGATGAGAACGTCATCTGCGACATGAATCCGGTACCAGCGTTGCGCTCAGTGTCCGGCACCAATGACGCCCGCCAAATGGCCGATCCGCCGGAAGAAGAGAAAGCGGTGACCTGGCCAGCGGCATCGAGTGTGAAAACTCGCCCGCCGAACACCAACGGTGCCGCCGTCACACGGCCCGATTTGCTCGAACCAGTGCCGGCATCCGCACTCCACGACTTGTTGAGGCTAGCATTGACGAGGAGATGGCCTGGAGCGTTGTTGGCGACACCACCTGGCTGCGACCAGTCTTCATTCACTTGCGCTGGCGGCAGAACAATCGGCTCCGTGGCAGCTGCTAAATTCTTGGGTTCTTTGTCGTTGTGCTGAAGCACCGAGACCCGCCGACCTGGCAGCGGCGCCTGTTTTTCCGCAAACGGATTAAGCTGGCTGATCTTTGGCAAACTGGGCAGGCTATCGGAACAACCGGATACGACGAGTGACCAGCTGGCAACGCACACGGCAAAAATGACGGTGCGTTTTGAACTCAAGGCTCCCCTCGTTGACATTCCGTCTCCCCTCTCGTGCCGTCTCCCCCGGCAAGATCGAGCGCACCTAGCGATCTACTTGTCCGCGTCAGGCTGCTCGGATTTGCTCGCATCGGGCTTCACTGCTGCCGGCTTTTTAATCTCAGAACCGTCCGACTTTGCGGCATCACCCTTTGCAGTATCTCCTTCAGTCTTGCTTTCGCTCGCGGCGACCTGCGCCATCCGCAGTTCTGAACGCTGCCGAATCGCCGGCGGCGCATTGCCATCTGCCAAGATCATCGCAAAGGACTTACGAGCCTTCTCCAGCTGACCAGCTTTCAACGCGGCCAGTCCCAAAATCTCGTGCGCATTGAAGCGCCACGGACTTTCGTCCTTTACAAGATCGTTGAGCCGATTCTCCATCTCGGTAAAGTCGGCTTCCCCAAGTCTTAGCGCGGCGGCTTGTAGAGCCGAAAAACCCTTCAGCAGGCTGTCGATACCGCTACGCTTCGACAACTCCTCAAACTTTTGCTGCGCGTCAGCCTTCTTTCCCTGCTCGAGCAACGTCGCCGCAAGTTGCAACTCAGCAAGCGTCGCGTAGCCGGTCGGCGCGTCCTTACCTAACTTTGCAAAGGCTCCATCAGCCTCATCGAGCTTACTGGCGAGAACCGATCGCATAGCGGACTGATAGTCCGCTCCGGCCTGCTCCGCAGCGCTCTTGGCGCTTAAATTCCAAAACTGCAGCCCAGCAACGGCGGCTATAATGAGAGCAGCCGCCCCCACGATCACTGTCCCATAACGTTTCCAGAGGTTTTCCAGACGCTCACGGTCGATTTCTTCTTTAACTTCTCTTAGAAAACTGTCGTTGCTGTCGACCATGGTGCTTCTGTCTTTATCTTCTCTTCTGGATTTCTACCTGGTAAGCGCGCTTTCCTCCGAAAGAAGTCAGCACTCAAAACCCCGCAATCAAGCCTCGAGGGCTGACCTAATCGCGCGATTGATAACGCCTTTCGTCCGCAAAGCAACGGCGATCGCGACGCACGGGACCGATAAGGCAGCCGGAATTACCGCACCCTCAAATAAACTTCTCACTCAGTTGCTGCCGGTTTCCGGCTTTTTCGTGTCCTGAGCGTCCTTCGCCTGCGCAGTATCATCCACATTAGGCTCCTTTGCCTTCATCGCGTAAGTGTGCCTTGGCTCGGGAAAACTGCGTTTACGCACCTCTTCGGCGTACCACCCGATCGCTTTATCGATCGACTCGCCGATGCTGCCGAACTCCTTCACGAACTTGGGTACCCGCGGCGACAATCCCAACATATCCTCCATAACGAGAATTTGCCCATCACACGCCGCCGAGGCGCCAATGCCGATCGTAGGAATTGAAATCGCCTTCGTGATCCGCTCTGCGAGCGGCTCGGCCATAGCTTCTAGAACGACGGAAAAAGCCCCCGAGTCCGCCACCACCTTGGCGTCTTGATCAATTTCGGCCCACTGCGCCTCTTCCCGTCCCTGCGCCTTGAACCCACCGATGACATTGATCGATTGCGGCGTAAGCCCGATGTGCGCCATCACCGGAATTCCGCGCTCGACGAGGTAATGAATGGTCGCGCCCATACGCCGCCCGCCCTCGAGTTTTACAGCGCCGCAATCGGTTTCCTTCATCACTCGCGCTGCGTTACGAAAGGCGACTTCCGGACTTTCCTCGTACGAGCCGAACGGCATATCAACGACCACCAGCGCTCTCTTGGCGCCGCGCACCACCGCTTTGCCATGCATTATCATCAAGTCGAGTGTAACCGGCACCGTCGTCTCGAAGCCGTGCATGACCATGCCAAGGCTGTCACCGACGAGAAGAAAATCGCAGTACTTGTCCGCGATCGCGGCGGTGTGCGCGTGGTAGGAGGTGAGCGAGACGATAGGCTCGACACCCTTTTTGGCGGCAATATCTGGCGCCATCAGACGTTTGAACTGTGCCATCTGCGAAGACATGGATGAGTTTCAATCTCCAACTAGTGTTCGAATTAGTCCTTGATCGCTGGCAGCGGCCGGTTTGTAGGCACGTTCGCGACCCTACATAGCCAGCGGCGCAGACGCTATCGGCCACACAATCTTCGGAATCCATTGGTACGATGTCTGAATGCTTTAGCCACCTCGCCGTTGACAGTGGGCAACACTGGCGAACCAACTCTTCTCTCTGAGCCAAGATGAGTTGCTTGAGAAAGCTGCGCTCTGCTAACCAAAAATGAACCAAAAAATGATCTAACATTAGGCGTTTTCATTTCGCTCACGATTTACAGAGCTGAAGCGCCTGAAACCGAACCGACGCCGGGTCGGGAAATGAGATTGGTACGGATCGGATTATGCAAACTGGTGTAGATTATCGTTTCGTCAATGTCATTTCCGCTTTTGGACTTGCATTTGCCATTTGTGCGACTGCAACTCTGGTTGCGCTTCCCGCTGAAGCCGCCAAACGGAGCCGCAAGAGCGCCAAACCCGTCCCGAAGGCTCAAGGCCCGCTCACCTTGATGGTTTCGCTCAAACGCCAGCGGGTCGACGTCTACGACAAGAACGGTAAGATCACATCGGCCCCGATTTCGTCGGGACGGCGCGGCAATCGAACACCCACGGGCGTCTTCTCGATTCTGCAAAAGCGGCGCCGCCATTATTCCAACTTGTATGGCTCGGCGATGCCCAACATGCAGCGCATCACCTGGTCGGGCATCGCATTGCATGCAGGACCGTTACCGGGTTACCCCGCCTCGCACGGCTGCATCCGTCTCCCCTACAGCTTCTCCAAGCGACTGTTTTCGATGACGGATGTCGGTACTAGGGTGATCGTGACATACGGCAACGATACTCCGCGCTCCTTCGCTCACGCCAAACTGTTAAAGCCACTTCCCCCGGGCGATCCCAAAAAGTACGCCACACTGGGAAGCACACCGATCAAGCATAACTCCGCCACCACCAACATGCTTCTTGGTGTCACTCCAGCCAACGCCAAGGAACACGTCGGTCTGCCCGTGGGTGTAGAGCGCACAAGAGCTTCCGTTGAAGCCTACCGGCTGCGCGAAATCTCGGCGCTGGAAGAAAAGATCGAAGGCATCAAGGACTGGCATAAGAAAGCCTCCGTTAAACTGAAAACGGCCAACCACGAACTGCGGCAGACAATCAAGGCCGAGCGTGAGCTGCAACCGGAAGCGCGCAGCATTAATCAGCGCCTGAGGGCTTCGGAAGCAGCTCTATCTGCCGCCCAACGATCATTCCGCGACTTCATGCTTCGCGTGTCCGCCGTAGGGGATAGCGAGGCTATAAATAAGGCTGCGCTGGAGGAAGAGGCGCTTGAAGCGAACGCACTCCGCCACCTAAAGGAGATCGACCTCGCGTTGTCCGATCGCGAAACGCTCGACGGTCTCCAGCAAGAGCGCCGCGCCGCCATCGAAAAAGCCAAAACCCGCCGCGATATTCTGCAGGACAGATTTGCGACCGCACGGACCGCTTTGGCGGAAGCCCGCACCCGCTTGAAAGCGTCCAAAGAAGCCTACCAACGCCGCGAACAGCCGATCACGATTCTGATGTCCAAACGCACCAACAAACTCTACGTGCGCCAAGGTTATGATCCGATTTTGCAGGCCGACATCACATTCGAGAACCCTGAAGCTCCAATCGGCACGCACGTTTTTCAGGCCATCGAGTACAGTCGGGACGGGACCGAGCTGAGGTGGCAAGCCGTAACGGCCGCCCGTAAATTCAATAAGCGCAGTGTTTCCCGACGCCGCGGCAAGAGCCGCCGCAGCAAAAAGAGGAAACAGCGCCTTGTTCTGCCCCCGGGGCCGGCGCAGACACCAGAAAACGCACTCGGTCGAGTGACGGTACCTGAAGAGATCGCGGCATATCTGGCCGAGCATATCAAACCCGGCTCAGCCATCATCATCACCGACGAACGTAAGAGCAACGAGACCGGGAAATACACCGATCTCATAGTCACCACCCGCTGACCGTTACCCGCTGGATTAGGTCCAGCGATAACCGGCATTCGGTTAGGGCAGAACCAGCCTGACACTGCTCAACCCGGCAAGCGGATCGTTTTCTCTGGCGGCCGCAGGAGCACCTCGACGTCATCGCCGATGCGGACCTCACCCGGTTCCATGACCCGTATTGTAATACCCCCGCGCCAATCCGGATGCAGGGCTTTGAGCAGCCCCGGATAAGCCTTGTCCATGCGCCTGCAGGGTTGCGTCGGATAGGTTACTTCCAACTTCACGGGCCCAATCCGCACAATACCGCCCCGCGCCCGCGGCAATGCAATTCCTTCGACGAGCAGATTGGCGCGACGCACCGTCCAAGGAAGTAGCACATCACCATCTTCCGATTGGGCTGATAGCTCAGCTAGCGCGTCCTGCCACTGCTCAAGTGCCAACACGGTGATCTGCCGCAGTTTGAACTTCGCACCTTTGTGATCGTCTTCAAGGCCAGCTTCGCGGTTGATCCGCCCGCGGGTTAGTTCCACCATGGGCGCAAGGCGCTTTTCGCGCCCTGCAATACCAACCAGCCGGCCGGTTTTAGGCATCGGCTTGCCTCATCGCCAGTCGTTATCCAATGACTGGAACGCCGATGAGGTACGGGTGCCCATAGAACGCCATCAGAAGGTAGAGCGAGAGACCAATACCGATGACAATGGCATCGTTGATCGATGATGCTCCTACGGCGCCGCGACCTTGGTCTCCTCTACGCTTCAGCGAAATCCGGTCGTAAACAGCGTAAGCCAGGAACGAACTGAACAGGACCAGTGAGGCGGCATCGCCATTGGCCAGCAAGTGCGCCAATGCCCAGATCTTCACCGCCACCAGCATCGGGTGCTTAAGTATCGCACCTATGCGCGATGGTACGAATGACGCCGCCAACGCAATAAACGCCGGTATCATTAGTAAAAGTGCCAGATGGCTCGCCCAAGTCGGCGCTTCCCATAGGACGGGGTTTTTTGACCCCAGGTACGCCTGCATTTTCCCGTATCCATACACAATGAGTATGAGGGCGACGAGCGAGGCCACCGAGAAGATGCCCTTGTAGGGGCCCTCGCCAAAGCGCTCGACCAATCCGTCGCGCAGCCCACGGTTAGTTGGGATGAGATGGATGGTGAAAAACGCCACCAATCCCACGATCAACAGCATCATTACCGCAAACTCCCGTTTTGCATCGTTGGCCCAAGCAATGCCAACCGCCAGCTTATTCGCACGCCACAAACCGATAGCCAACGGTTTAGAAACGCGGTCCGTTGCCACCACCCTAGATACGCATACGGAAAATGTTGCGCCGGATTAAGTTGCATTATCCTGTTTCAGCTCGGCTGAGGCGGGTTTGGCCGAAGTGCGGCTTACGTGCGAGCATTCCGGGAGAATCTGACCGCCGGCGGGCTTGAGATCCAAGGAGAGTGTATGCGTACTTCGGTGGCCAAGTATTCGCAACTAACGTTGCGGATGCTGATCCATGCCCGCAGGGTGGGCGGGGAGCGTTGGCGATGATGTTTCAAGCATTAGCGTCTCGCGACGATGAACAGGCGCTCGACGACGCTGACAATTCAAATGACGCCATTGAAGACAAAGGAGCCCTGCGCTTAGAACGCATGCTCGCAGCCATTCTCGCACGCACCCCAATTATCAAAACCATATCGATCGCACCTTCGAGGACGACGAAAAACCGTTCCTGAGCGATTAGCCAGAAACAAGCGGCGGCGAGGATCCTACCGCCGCAGCGGATTAAGACTGAAGCGATCAGCCCGCAACGGCAAACTCCGATTCTACTGGCGTCCGCAAAGATCAAGACTGACACACAACGAATTCCGGCCCGGGCGAACGCTGGTTGAAGTCAGCCAAACGCACCTACCGATCCAATGCCGTAAGAACGGCGGTATCTTTCGCCATCACACTGGTTGTCACGGCTTTCATCTTGTCTTTAGTGGCTGTCTTCTTGTTCGGACTGCCGACCGGTCTCGGCTGACACTGCACCGCGTCCGCAAGTAATCAAGAATGACAGATTTTAGAAATGAGCAAAAAAAGGGATCCGGCACCCGCGACCGCGTGGTCCGGTTGGATCTATCAAGGTAGATAACCCTTATCGAGATCCATGTACTGACGCGCGCGGACGTCTCCAGCTGCTGTGGTCAGCTCGGTGCACCAGGCAAGGTGCGTACCGCTCTCCGATGAGCTTTGCGAGGAAAGCCGCAGGTCAAGACGCATGCCTGCGTCAGCCTGCACCCTATTCTCGATAGGAAAGTACAACTGTTCCCAGTGTGTCGCCATCGCTTCTGGCCCCGTCGACAAGCTGAGCCCATCGCCGAAATCCGCCGCCCACCAGACCGCAAAGCCATAGACCGTCTCTGGCGCATCAAAGATCCAGCTAACCCGTCCCGAACGATGCGGATCAGTCACTTGACGCAGGTCGACGCTATCCCATTCACGTATACCCGCCACCATCAGCTCGCTGGCCAGCAGCCGCCTCACGTAAACGTTGTTGAGGCTCATTACCTGTGGCAGGCTGAGATCCAGTCCATAGGCCCGCCCCGTCACTTCCCATGCCCTCAATTCGGTATCCAAGCGCGGCACGCTGACCGGCGCCACGTATTGAACAATCCCGCGCGGAAGGATCACACCGCCGGGTGCCAGAAAGCGCTCGCGTGCATCGTTTAGCGTCGGGATGATATCTTCTTCAAAGGCGTAGTTGCCAAGCGTCTCGGAGATGATGACGTCGACTTGCGGCGGATCCTGCATCTCCATCGAGTGGCATGGCATCAACACGCAGTTTTGTAATCCGCTAGCCTTGATGACCTCTTCGGCGACACCAGAAACCTCGGCCGTCTCGTATAGGAGCACTTCACTTGCGCCGAGCCGGGCAGCTATCGCTCCAAGCAGACCCGTACCCGCTCCAATGTCGGCGACTCGCGTTCTGCCTGGTTCGATTACAGCTTTCAGCGCCTCGAAAAGCACCCGATTGCGAACCTCATCGGCAATCAGTGTGCGGTGATACTCGATGCGCATCGTATTGATCTTTCAAAGGCTCAGATGAGCGCCACGGATTTGATACAGCGTCAACGCCGTGGCGACTGCAAGGTTCAATGAATCCAGATTGCCGGCCATCGGGATTTTCACTTTCCGCGAGCAGGCCTGCATCAGTTCATCCGACAGACCAGGCCCCTCGCTTCCCATAACGACAAGCACCGGTTCTCGATACCGCACCTCACGAAAGTCCTGCACGCCACCCAAGTGCAACCCAACCACATCGCCAGTCCACCCCGCACGCCAACCAACAAACTCCTCCCGTGTCATGCGCACAAGCGGCACCGAAAAAACAGATCCCATGGTGGCCCGGATACAATCTCTCGCATAGGCATCACAGCAGTTGCCAACCAGAACAATACCCGCCGCCCCAACCGCGTCGACCGTTCGGATAATCGTGCCGAGATTGCCGGGATCGCGCACCTCCTCCAAGGCCAGCCAGAGGCAGTGCTTGGCAACGTCCTTGGTATCTGGTGCCTCAGACCAACGTTGCTTGAACACACCGAGAACCGCCTGCGGGTTTTCTTTCGAAGCGACTTTCGCCAAGACCGCTGGCGTAACCTCGAGCACCTCGACGCCCGCCTGCAACGCCTCGCTAACAAGGCCGCGCACGGCCGGGCTCTCGGCACCGTTCGGCTCGAAGAGCACTATCTCCGGCCGCCAACCCGCTTCGCGGGCGCTGATCAAAACCGAAGCGCCCTCGGCCGCGAACAAGCCGGTTTCGCGCCGCACCTTGCGCATGTCGAGCGCCCGAATTGCCTTGATGCGGTCGTTTTGCAGACTGGAAATCGGCTTCGGCCGACCGCTCGGCCCCAGCCCCCGCGCATCACGCATCTGAAGCCCACCGCACAAACAACGACGTTGGCACAACGGCGCGGCCATCCTGGGAGCGGATCGCGAGTTCGCCGATATCCATAACCCCTCCCGCTTCCGCGAACGTCTCCGCCGTCAGCTCCGCGAAGGCGATCGCCGATGCCCGGATCGCATAGACTGTCAGCACCATCGCCGCGTCCTTGGCGCAGGCAAGTTGGGCACAATCCTGTAGCAGCGCCGCGAGATTGGTAAACAGATCCCAAGTCTCATTCTTGGGCCCGCGCCCAAACTTCGGCGGATCGATGAGCAAGACGTGATATTCCCGACCCCGGCGGACCTCCCGCGCCGCGAACTTGCGCGCATCATCGAGAATCCAGCGGATCGGCGCGTCTTCCAACCTTGACGCCGCCTGATTATCGCGACCCCACTGGATCGCTTTCTTCGATGCATCGACGTGCACCACCTCAGCCCCCGCCGCCACCGCCAGCAGCGAAGCTGCCCCTGTATATCCAAACAAGTTTAAGACCCGCGGCCGTTCAATGCCGGCCGCCTTAGCCGCGCTGATCCTCTCCAGCATCCATTGCCAGTGCGGCATCTGCTCGGGAAACAATCCCAGGTGCCAGAGCCCTTGCAGCCGGCAGAGCATGGTAACGCCGCCGACATCGACAGGCCAATTCTCCGGCACAACCCTATCAAGACGCCAACGGCCCTTTTCCTCATCTTCACCCGACGCGGAGAAAACAGCGTGCGCCTCACTCCAGGTCTGTTCCGGCAAACGCGGCTGCCACAATGCCTGTGGCTCCGGCCGGTCTACTATGACGTCACCGAAGCGCTCAAGCTTGCGCCCGCCGCCGGAATCAAGCAGCGCGTAGCCCTCGAAGCCGTGCGTCTCGATCAGACTGATAGTTTTAGGAAACGCGAGCGTCATGGGGCCAGGTCGATCATCAACAACAAAGGTTGCCTGCTACCACAGGCTCATCGGGCCCGTCGAGCTTCCGCGTTAATCGACGGAACCACCGGTCAAAGGCTCTCGTTGGTGCGGCGAATCCGCTTGGCCATGAGTTGCATCACCGTCAGAGCGAACTGCGGGCTTTTTTGGACCAGGCTCAAGAACCCGCTTCGGCCGACAACCGCGATCTCACAAGGCTCGATCGCAATCGCAGTGGCGCTACGCGGGCTGCCGTCGATCAATGACATTTCACCAAAAAGGCCACCGGGACCGACGGTCTCCAATACCATGCCCCCAGCCTTGATGGAGACCTTGCCCGAGCGAACGATGAACATCTCCGAACCTTTTTCGCCGGCCAGGAAGATCCGTTCATCCACCGCGACCGCCTTTAGCGGGATGTTGCCTTGCGATAGCAAACCAAAATCAAAGGGAGCGTTTTCATCCATTGAAACACCTAGTATCGCGGTTTAACCAAGACCCGCGGCAAGTGTAGGCCTCCACGGCCACTTCGCTCAAGCCACCGCTGACCAGTTGATGAACCTGCTCATGGACGCGTACTGGGCTATTCGACGTCCTCCACCTCCAAAGCCGCTCCTCCGGAGACCCGCTGCGCCAGCGCAGCTTCCATGAATTGGTCGATATCGCCATCGAGCACACTTTGCGGATCGGTGCTCTGCACCGCCGTCCGCAGGTCCTTCACGAGCTGATAGGGCTGCAGTACATATGAGCGAATCTGGTGTCCCCAGCCGATCTCCGTCTTGGTCGCAGCTTCTGCGCTGGCCTTCTCCTCGCGCTTCTTGAGCTCAAGATCATAAAGCCTCGATTTCAGCATCGCCCAGGCGATTGCTCGGTTCTTGATCTGCGACCGCTCCTGCTGACTCGCCACCGCAATCCCTGTCGGAATGTGCGTAATGCGCACTGCTGAGTCGGTTGTGTTTACGTGCTGACCGCCAGCGCCCGAGGCACGATAGGTATCGATCCGGCAATCGCCCTCCGCGATATCGATCTCGATATCGTCGTCGATTACCGGAAAAACCCATACAGAAGCAAAGCTGGTGTGCCGGCGCGCATTGGAATCATAAGGCGAGATCCGCACCAGTCGGTGAACGCCCGACTCGGTCTTCAACCAGCCGTAAGCATCCTGCCCCTTGACCTCCAATGTCGCAGACTTGATGCCAGCCTCTTCCCCAGGGCTTTCCTCGATCAGGCTGACCCGGTATCCCGCCTGCTCCGCCCAGCGCGTGTACATACGCGTCAACATCTGCGCCCAGTCTTGGCTTTCAGTTCCACCGGCACCGGCGTGAATTTCAACAAAGCTATCGTTGCCGTCAGCCTCGCCGGAAAGCAGCGCTTGCACGGAACGCCGCTGCGCTTCTTGCTGCAGTTTGGCAAGCTGCACTTCGCCTTCGCTAACCGTGTCCTGATCGCCCTCGGCCTCACCAAGCTCGATCAGCGTGACGCAATCTTCCAGATCCTGCTCGAGGCTCTCGTAGCTATTTATGGCCCGCTCAAGCGACTGGCGCTCGCGCATCACCTTTTGCGCCAGCTTCTGGTCGTTCCAGAATGCCGGGTCTTCGGCATGCGCGTTCAGTTCCTCAAGGCGGGCTTTGGCGGTATCCCAGTCAAAGATGCCTCCTCAGGAGAGCCATCGCCTCCTTGATTGAATCAACATGTTTTTGCGGCTCAGCGCGCATTTATGGGCCCCGCTTTTCTTCAATTTAAGAGGTACCTAACGGATATAAGACCGCCTGGCGCCAGTGTAAACCGGGCGATCGAGGCCGAACCTCAACGCCGCGCTGCGGCCTGATTGAACGCCTGGGTTTGGCAAATCCGGGCAAATAGCGCACCGGTCAGGAAGCTGGCGCCGTCACGCCATGGTTCCTACCACAACCCACCCCCATTACTGATATCACGACCAGCCGGTCGCCGAGCCTGGCTGCCGTAAGGCGCGGTCTGCGCGCCGAAGGCGCTGCCGTCACCGTCACCGAAACCGATGACCGAGTATTCGTCATCGGGGCCTTCAAATGGCTTGAACGCTTCCATGATCGCCGTCTTGTCGCCTGGTTGCGCCCTCAGGCCCGTCTTCAAATTTACGCGGGCCAGTGTAATCCCGGGAGGCTGACGGAACGGGGTAATCGGCTTGCCCGCGAGCGCCATCTTGACGAAATCACCAAAAATCGGTCCCGCCACTTGGCCGCCAGTCATCCCCTTACCCATTGCGCGTGGCGTATCATAACCGACGAAGACCCCGACCACCAAGTCGGGCGAATAGCCGACAAACCAAGCATCCTTCTCCTCGTTCGTCGTGCCCGTCTTGCCGGCCAGCGGGATGCCAAGTTTCTTCAGGCTCCTCGCCGTCCCACGCTGGACCACACCCTGCAGGATCGAAGTCATCTGATAGGACGTGTGAGGATCCACGATCTGACGTCGGTCGTCGGGCACCTCCGGCTCCTGCTGTCCCGACCAGGATTCGGCCTTGCATCCTTCGCAGGGCCTTTGGTCGTGACGCCAGATCGAGCGCCCCCAGCGATCCTGAATGCGATCGATCAGCGTCGGATGCACCCGTTTTCCGCCATTGGCGAGGATGCAATACGCATTCGTCATGCGCAGCAGTGTCGTCTCACCTGCACCCAATGACATCGAAAGCACCGGCAGCAGGTCGTCGTAGATACCAAAACGTTTGGCGTACTCGGTGATGAGCGGCATGCCCATGTCCTGAGCCAAGCGCACGGTCATCTGGTTTCGCGACTTTTCGATTCCGATGCGCAGCGTTGTCGGACCATAAGACTTGCTCTTGTTGTAGTTCTCCGGTCGCCATACGTCTTGCCCCGGCCCTTGCTCAATCTCAATGGGCGCATCGAGCACGATGCTGGTTGGCTTATAACCATTGTCGAGCGCCGTCGCGTACACGAAGGGCTTGAACGATGAACCCGGCTGCCGCTTCGCCTGAATGGCGCGGTCAAATTGGCTGATATCGAACGATAAACCGCCCACGACCGCCAGCACACGGCCGGTATGCGGGTCCATCGCCACGATGCCCCCACCCACTTCCGGGACTTGCATAAGCGCCCACGTCCCCGTCGGATCCAGCGGATCTTCTGGGGCCACGAAAATCACATCGCCCGACGACAGAATCTCATCGACTGCTTTCGGTTTCTTACCGCCGGTTTTCTTCGCCCACTCGACCTGCTTTAGCGCAAGCTTCACCGCTTCGCGCTTCTCCTCTAGTTTCCCATCTTTAAGTTTGCGTGGCTTAAGGCCGACGACGGCGCTTTTAGCATTCGCGCTAAGCACAACGCCAAGCCGCCAGGGTTGCAGATCTTTGGGCGCCTCGACCTTGAACAGCGTCTCACCCCAATCCCCGGCGGTGTCGATCTGTTTATGCGGTCCGCGCCAACCTTTGCGTCGGTCGAATTTCACCAAGCCGTCGATCAGCGCCTTGCGGGCATAACGCTGCAGCTTGGGATCCAACGTTGTTCGTACCGACATGCCGCCACCGTAGAGATCGCCCTCTCCATATTGTGCAAGCAGCGCGCGCCGGACTTCCTCAGCAAAAAAGTCGGCGGCAAAAATGTGCGCACCGAATTTTCTCAGTTTGACCGAAAGAGGCTTGGCCCTCGCCGCCTCGGCCTCCTCTTTGGTGATGTACCCATTTTCGTACATCTGCCCGATGATCCAGTTACGCCGGACAACGGCCTTCTCGGTATGCCTGATCGGGTGATAGTTGTTGGGCGCCTTTGGCAATGCGGCAAGATAAGCAGCCTCTTCGATGGTGAGGTCCTTCAGCTCCTTTTCAAAGTAGTTGAGGCCGGCCGCCGCAATACCATAGGAACCAATGCCAAAGTAGATCTCGTTGAGATAGAGCTCGAGGATCTTATCCTTGGAGAACGTCCGCTCAATTCGGATCGCCAGAATCGCTTCTTTCACCTTCCGGTCCAGCGTTCGATCGCTGGTCAAAAGGAAGTTTTTGGCCACCTGCTGGGTAATGGTCGAAGCGCCCTGCACGCGGGCCTTGCGCCCCTGCGCCTTGTCCATGACAAGTTTGAATACCGCTCGCGCAATACCTTGAAAGTCCAGCCCGCCGTGTTCGTAAAAACGGCTATCCTCGGCCGAAAGAAACGCCGCCACAACACGCTTTGGGACCGTATTGATCGGCACGAAGATGCGCCGCTCGCGAGCGTATTCCGCAATCAACGAGCCATCATTAGCATGGATCCGTGTCATTACGGGAGGCTGGTATTCAGCGAGCTTCTCGTAATTGGGCAAATCCTCAGAGGCGCGCATCAGAATATAGCCGGCCGCCCCGGATCCAACGACGAACAACACGACGAATGCGGCGAACCCGAACCCTAGAAGGCCCAGAACAATGCTCCGCTTTCGCCGCTTCTTAGGCTTTTTCTTTGGCGCGGGTGGTGGAAGGATCGGCGCGTTCATCAGGCCTCACCCCGCTCAGGGGGTCTCACGGTTCGTGTCGCACAATCAATTTGCTGCAACGCAAAAACACAGATGTAACGCCATATCTTAGTCGTCAATGTGGCATCAGATCGTCGATAAGGCTCTACCACAAATAACAAACCTTACAGTAACAACCCGTAACGCCAATGCCACGGTCGTCAATGTCAAGTTTCCGACACTGCGATGCAACAGTCAGTTTCGGCACACTTCGGCACATTCCCACAAAGGCAATAATAGACCACAAACGCTGTAAAGCATTTATCGGGCCAAAACCGTCCGGCGATCGAAGTAAGCATCCACCGCCTTGGCGATCGATTTCGTCACTTTCGTGCGCCAACTCGCCGAAGTCAGGCTTTTTTCATCTTCTGAGTTGCTGAGGTAACCCAATTCCACCAGAACCGAAGGCGTTCTGGTCTGTTTTAGCACCTTGAAGGCCGCCGAACGCTGAGGTTTGCTCGACAAACGCACCCGCTCACGCAGCCGCCCAACCAAGGCGTTGGAAAAATCCGCAGAGAAGTTGGCGGTTTCGCGTTTGACGAGATCGATAAGAATGTCCCGCACATCGCCGTCATCCTCATCATCCATGCGGCGCAGCCCCGCAATGGCGTCGGCATTGTTCTCTTTCTCGGCCATCTGACGCGCCGTTTCATCAGAAGCCTTCGCCGACAAAGTGTAGACGGTGGCACCACGTACCCGCGAAGCATAGCGCCGGTCGGCGATCGAATCAGCATGCAGAGAGATGAATAGATCGGCGTTGTTTTCCTCGGAAAACTCGAGCCGTTTGTCGAGGGGCACGAAAACATCGCCCGTTCGAGTCATCTTGACGGTGTACGCCTTGCTTTTCTCGAGTTTGCCTCGCAGGAGCTTCGCGACTGCCAAAACCACGTCCTTTTCATAAACGTTGCTCTTTCCCAGCGCGCCGGGGTCGACACCGCCATGTCCCGGATCAATAACCACCACCGGCCGGCTCGCGCCGCGTTTCGTCTTCAGTTTGGACACGCGTTTACTGCGCCCTTCGGCCGACTTGTTCGCCCCCGTTCCAGCACCGAATGCCACCGAATCGATAGACTTAAGCGACACTTCGAGCCTTACGGCACCCTTCCCAGCCGCGAGCAGTTCCGCCTTCTCGATACCGACCGGCAACACTGTGTCTATAACGACACGCGCCTTCCTCGCGGCAAACAGCCCATACCGGTAGGCCTTGATCAAACCCTTGCCCGTGCGCCCGGCTGCCTTCGGCAGCTGAAACGCGACATCGGGCATATCGATGATTACGCGATAGGGATTGGCCAGCGTGAACAACTCGACGGTCACACCTTGCGACAGCATCATTGTAAAACTCGTGCGTGACTTGTCACCGCTAATCACCGCGTCGGTCGCAACAGCCGAGGCGCTTAACGGAGTTGCACCCGCAAACGCGAGGCAAAGAATCATCGCGACACGGATCACGGAATTGAAGTCTTTCTTTGAGCCGGCCAAATATGCCCCCTCGTGAAAACCGCCTCTTCCCCATAGCATCCATACTATCTTTTGTTGGCGCTATGCCACCCTTGAGCGGTGTTAACCAACCGTTAGGACCGACTCTCGATGATTTTACAGGGACTTCTGGCCTATACAGTGCCACCGAGCGTGACACTTGCATGTGCGCCAGCAAGCACGTAAACAGTCTTCAGGCTGGATGTGTATCTGCGTCTAGAGAAGTAGGCTTTGGCCTGCGTCTCTAGTGCAACAACACCCCGCTCGAACTCGTCATTGTTTCGACAGGGTCAATCGCGAAGCTTAACCCGCATCGGCTCGATCGATGTTTAAGTAGATCGCAGTTGGAAGCAGTCCTGAGCACTCTCTGTCGACTTACCGTCCACGGCAATTCTGCCTCAATCTGAGTAAGCGGTAAGCCGGTCGATGTCGCCTCCGAGGTAGAGGCAGTTTCTCTCTCCTCCGCTGGCGCATGAATCGGAAGTTCGCGGGAGATGCTGAGCACACTCGCCCTGGTCGTCCGACTGGAGGACCAAAACGGCCGGTTGGCGCGTTCAACGCGCCAAGTCGATCGCACGGGAAAGCTATAACAAATGCAGAATGCCCGCTCGTCTTTAAGTTCTGATTGCCGATCCTTCGAGATCGGGTACTGGCGCCGATTATCGCGCCAACAGATGCTGACGCGCGCCACTACCGCCACAACTTTCTTCCACAACAAACTCTCTAGAGTGCGCGCCACCTCGTGGCGTATGGCTGCCAAAGTCTATCCGGCATGCCCTGCCTTGAGAATCACTCGGCGCGCTGAGGAACCGCATACATGTCAGAGAATAAAATGCTTATCGATGCCGCGCACCCGGAGGAGACCCGGGTCGTGGTACTTCGCGGAGGCCGGGTAGAGGAGTTCGATTACGAATCAGCTGCCCGCAAGCAGCTGCGCGGAAATATTTATCTCGCCAAAGTAACCCGGGTTGAACCTGCCCTGCAGGCTGCCTTTATAGACTATGGCGGAAACCGCCATGGCTTCCTCGCCTTCAACGAAATCCACCCGGATTATTATCAGATCCCGGTCGCCGACCGTCTTGCGCTGCTTGAAGAAGAAGCAGCCGAAGCGGTCGAGGACGACGAGATTGAACTGGAAGCTGTCGAGAACTCCGAAGACAGCGACCAGTCCGATGGCTCGCGTGACGACGAAGATGCCGACGATCTCATGGAGGAGCCCGTCGATCTAAGCACCATCATCGAAGACGACGATGATGATGATGATGACGACGGGCGTTCGACGGTGTTGTCTCAGGCCATGTCTCGGGACGAGTCCGTGACCGAGGAGCCAGGCGAGCGTCCCACCGATGAGTTAGAAAACCGATCAGGTGGTGTTGCTGAACCGACCCCGGCTACCGAAGATCCCGAATCAACACGCGACGATACCGATCAGCAGCCGACCGTGGCTGAAGATTCAGCTGACGCCTCCGAGCAAGCGACAAAGTCAACCGACACTCCCCAGCCCGACTTTGATACCGATGTTTCCGAACAGCCTGGCGCCATCGCCAAAGACGTCGTGGGTGCGGCTGACAACGAAAACGTGGCCGACGAACTCGACGACTCCGAAGAAACCAATGGACGCCGCGGTCGTCGGACCTCCGCCCGAAGCAGCCCCGGCCGCCGCCGGCGAGGCGGACGCTCCCGCCGCCAGCGCCCGCGCGATTCCGAAGTCTCAGCCGACGACGATATGGATGCCGTCGACCAGGTTGGCAACGAAGATGCTCTTGAAGAGCTTCCGTCTCGTCCGCGACGCTCCCGTCGCAGCTACAAGATCCAAGAGGTCGTCAAGCGCCGTCAGGTTCTGCTAATCCAGGTTGTTAAAGAAGAGCGCGGTAGCAAGGGCGCCGCACTGACAACCTATCTTTCCTTGGCGGGCCGCTACACCGTCCTCATGCCGAACACGGCCCGTGGCGGTGGCATTTCGCGCAAGATCACCAATCCGCAAGACCGCAAGCGC
Source organism: Filomicrobium sp. (assembly GCA_030665765.1). Classification (GTDB taxonomy): domain Bacteria; phylum Pseudomonadota; class Alphaproteobacteria; order Rhizobiales; family Hyphomicrobiaceae; genus Filomicrobium. Next base: position 500 of record DAOUZE010000011.1, on the reverse strand, counting down.
CTAAAAGCCATCGCGGCCGAACTCGATGTGCCCGACGGCATGGGCCTGATTATCCGCACCGCGGGCGCCGCGCGTACCAAGCAGGAGATCAAACGCGACTTCGAATACCTCTTACGCCTGTGGGAGAGCGTCCGTGAATTGACGCTGCAGTCGACCGCGCCAGCTTTGGTCTACGAAGAAGGCGACCTTATCAAGCGCTCGATCCGCGACCTCTATAACAAAGACGTCGACCAGGTCCTGGTTGCCGGTCAAGAGGCCTACCGCAGCGCCAAGAGCTTCATGCGCATGCTCATGCCGAGCCATGCCAAGAACGTGATGCATTACGAAGAGCCTGACCCGCTCTTCACCGGCCATGGCATCGAGCGTCAGCTCAATGCCATGTTCAGTCCATATGTGCATCTGCCATCCGGCGGCTACTTGGTAATCAACCAGACCGAAGCTCTGGTCGCCGTCGATGTCAACTCGGGGCGTTCAACTCGTGAATTTTCCATCGAGGAAAC
>DAOUZE010000023.1 GCA_030665765.1 Filomicrobium sp. | reverse complement strand
TGCCGTTCACAAATCGCTGCAAGCTTCCGCTGAGCAGGGCCTCTATGATGTTGTCGTCATCCTCGAAGGCATGAAAACGCCGCTCATCACCAGGCGCAAGTCGAATGTCGCCGGTCTTTGGATCAACACGAAGTCCGTCGAATTCGCCAACGTCCCCAGCTACTACATGATATCGTCAACGCGGCCGATCGAGGAGATTTCGACACCGCGTGTCTTCGATGCCCACCAGATCGGTTTTCGCCACGTACACATTGAGCCCGAGCCGGGCCAAGCCACCAAGATGTCGGAAGCTCAATTGAATACATTTCGTCAGGCGATTGTTCGGCTGAAGGCGAAGGAGGGGCTCTACCAGAAAAAGCAGACCGGCGTTGTCTTCATCGGCCGGTCATTGTTCCGCACATCAATCGACCTGCCCGCAAATGTACCGATCGGCACCGTTGTCGCGCGCACATATCTCTTCCGCGATGCCGAATTGATTGCCGAGAATACCGTCAAGGTGCAGCTCGAACGCCAGGGCATCGAAGCGCTACTGCATTCCTTTGCCTTTGATTATCCTGCACTGTACGGACTCTTCGCCGTCTTCATGGCGGTCTGCGCCGGATTGGCCGCATCCGCCCTCTTCAGCCGTGGATCCCACTAAGCAACATGGACTTGGAACCTCGACGCGCGATTGTCGCGGGTTGAGGTTGGTGTCTTTAGTCCTCCCGCAGCAGTCGCGTGGCAATCGGATAAAGCCCTTCCTGACCCATCATCCAAACCTTAAAAGCTTCCCCTCCAAAGAGCGGATCGAAGGCTTCTTTGAGCACATTGAGACCTCCCGTGTAGGAACCAAATGCAGGAACCACTAGCCGCCGGCCGTTGCCAATGAAGCAAGGACGTCGCAGCGTGTAACCTTCGCGCGAGATCCTCGCGGCTGGATGCAAATGGCCAGCGATTTCATGGGTCGTCCAAGCCCCAAGAGGTTCGTGGCGAAGAGTGATCCCTTCCACAGTGAGGTCGTCAACCACGTACCCGCCGAGCCAGTTGGCGATCTCAGGATCATGGTTGCCGGTCACCCAGATCCATTCGCAGGCCTCTTGCATGCTGCGCAGCCTATTCGCGTCACTCGGCTCCATTCGTTGAGCCGCCCCGCAGTCGTGAAAACTGTCTCCCAGCGCGATCACGGTCTCCGCACCGAACCGGTCGATTGCTTGGGCCAATCGCGTGAGTGTTTCGCGCGTATCGTAAGGGGGCAAAAGCTGCCCGCTCGCCGCGAACGAGGAACCCTTCTCCAGATGCAGATCGGCGATGATCAACGCTTTCTCAGCTGGCCAGTAGAGTGCACCCGACGTGTCCGCCAGGAAGGTTTTTCCGCAGATTGATATGTTCTGCACCTTGAAGTCGTGCATACCCTGGCGCTCAGGCTTCGCGTGAAGCATAGGCAAAAATCTTCGCCTCCGTTCAAGATGATGGCCGAACTCTAACGCATGCGGCGGCGTCGTGCATGGGTCCAAGCGCCCTGATCCACGCGAATATATACGGGCTTGAAGGCTATTTAGCCCATTACGTCACGGAGCAAATCCTCCGCCGACTCCCGTAAAATGTCTTCACGACCGAGATGTCCAACCGATTCCCGTCCAATCTCCAATAGGATTGGTACCGACAGTGGCGACACGCGATCCAATGCCACATGGCGGATGGCACCGTTGATGCGGCGCAGAAAGTCGCCGAGCCGGTAGATGTCCAATAGACCGCTTGCCGCATCCGCCCGCGCAGCCTCGATCAGGATGTGTCCAGGTTCATGCCTCAACAATACATCGTAGATGAGGTCGGTCGACATCGTCACTTGCCGCCCTGATTTCTCCTTTCCTGGATGGCGGCGCTCGATCAAACCTGAGATCACAGCGCAATACCGAAAGGTTCGCTTCATCAGCGATGATTCGGCAAGCCAGGCTTCGAGGTCGTCGCCTAGCATGTCCTCTTCGAACAGCCTTCCCAAAATGACTTGCCCTTGGTCGATCATCGCTCCGATGTCGCGGCGCCCCCAGATGGATATCCCATAGTCATTGGCGACAAACCCCATAGGCATCGCCCCGGCCCGTTCCAACCGGCGTGTCAAAAGCATTCCGAGCGTTTGATGCGCAAGCCGCCCTTCAAACGGATAAGCGACAAGGTGGTATCGTCCGGACCGTGGAAATGTTTCGATCAGCACTTCATTAGTTTGTGGGATTGCCGAGCGCTCATCCTGCAAGGCTAGCCAGTCCGACACCGGCACCGGCAAGTGGCGCCATGATGAGCGGTCGTGCAATAAGGCCCGGACACGTTCCGCAAGATGCGTTGACAGTGGGAACTTGCCGCCGTTGTAGCTTGGCACGATCGGATCATCCGCGGTGGCCCGCGATACGAATGCCTCGGTTTCCTTCAAGCCTTCAAAACGCAAGACCTCGCCGGCGAATACAAACGCCTGCCCCGGTGTCAACTGTTCGATGAAGTATTCTTCGAGTTCGCCAAGAACACGCCCTCCCAGCAGCGGTCGTGGCGCGCCTGCCTTTCCACCGCAGCGAGCGCCACCCCTGCGTCCTACCAACCGCACTTTGATCATCGGCCTTTCAACGATCGTTCCGGCGTTCATCCTGTAGGTCTGTGCAATCCGCCCGTTAGCGACCCTGAGGCGACCATCCGGTTCGAGTCTCAGTTTCGCGTATCTCTCATAGGCCTTGAGCGCGTACCCGCCGGTTGCCACGAATTCAATCACGCGATCGAATGTCGATCGACTAACAGAGCAGTAAGGCGCCGCCGATCGGATTTCCTTAAAAAGCTCGGCGGGATCAAACGGCGCCTGACATGCCAATCCGAGTATGTGCTGCGCCAGAACATCAAGCGCGCCACTCCGCGACAAGGCGACATCCTGCACGCAGGCATGGGCTGCATCGAGCGCGGCGCGGCATTCTAAAACCTCGAATCGGTTCCCCGGGACAAGCAGCGCCTTGCTTGGTTCATCGAGGCGATGGTTGGAACGGCCGATACGCTGCAAAAGGCGGCTTGACCCCTTCGGCGCACCCACGTGCACGACCAAGTCGATGTCGCCCCAGTCGATCCCGAGGTCCAGCGTCGATGTCGCGACGACAGCATCGAGTCGGCCCTCGGCCATCGCCGCTTCCACCTTGCGCCGTTGTCCTCTATCCAGAGAACCGTGATGCAATGCAATCCGCAACGCGTCGTCGTTGGCATTCCAGAGTTCCTGAAAGACCAGCTCCGCCTGCATCCGTGTGTTGACGAAAATCAGCGTCAAACTGTGCTGCTTGATTGCGTCATAGACCGCCGGTATCGCATAGCGCGCGAAATGCCCAGACCATGGCGCCGGCTCATCACTTTCGAGGATCGTGATCCTTGGTTCGGCTCCGCCTTCCGCGATAACCATATCGGCCAGCGCCAGGCATTCTTCGGGCGTATCCTGGGTCAGTAGATAGGCGCGCAGTTCGCTCGGCCGTGCGACCGTTGCCGATAAGCCTATGGTGAGCATTTCCGGTGCGTGTTTGCGCAGCCGTGCCAGGTCAAGGCACAAAAGGTCTCCGCGCTTGGATCCAGAGATCGCGTGCAACTCGTCGAGGATCACGGTGCGGACATCGGCGAACAAGAAAGGCGCATCCGGGTGCGCCAGTAAGAGTGCCACTTGCTCGGGCGTTGTCAGCAAGATATCTGGTGGCTTTAGACGCTGCCGCGTACGTCGGCTTACAGTGGTATCTCCAGTCCGCGTCTCGGCTTTGATCTTGAGACCCATCTCTTCGATAGGTGCTTGCAGGTTGCGGGCGACATCGACACTCAGTGCTTTCAACGGCGAAATATAAAGAGTGTGCAGCCCGCTACCCTTGAGCGCTGCTTTCTTACTTTCCGATAGTTCTACTAGGCTTGGGAGAAAACCAGCGAGCGTTTTACCGGCCCCAGTCGGTGCAATCAGCAATGTCGAACGGCGCGTTTTAGCGTGTTCCAGCAGTGCGATCTGGTGCGCCCTGGGCAGCCACCCCCTTGATTTGAACCAGTTGGCGAACACAGTGGGCAAAAGCGCCTTCGCAGGCGCGGATGCGGGCGAATATTTGGCCCTTCCCGCCTTGGAGATCCTTGCGGGTTGACCGGCAGCGGTCCGAGCCGCCTTATCTTTCGGCATGCGTGACGTCATGACCCAACTTGAGGGCGCAACGCGTTACCTCGTAGGGTCGCCATGCACCTGCCTTCGTGCTAAATCCCGGCGGCGTTGTTAGCCAATAAAGGCGCGGCTGAATAGCAAGTGCGCCCAGCGCGACACTAGAGGTCTGGACGAAGGCTCACACTATGGATCGTAATACGTTGTTTGGTGGCAACCCGTTCGGTGTCCTCATCCGCCTTGTGCTGATTTCCCTTGTCGTAGGTGTCATCCTCTCGGCGCTCGGGATAACCCCACGCAACCTCTTCTATCATGTCGATATCCTGGCGCGACGACTATATGACCTCGGTTTCGGTGTCTTTGAAAACGTTTTCGGTTATTTGGTGCTTGGCGCCATTGTCGTCGTTCCGATCTGGCTCGTGGCACGCCTGTTTGGTGTAATGAGCAGCAAAAAGAACGGCAGCGACCGCGACGCATGACGGACCGTGCAGGAGTGTCGCGTCGGCAATCTAAGTCACCATCGAGCTCAATCGAGTGGCTGTTGGGCCCAGTGCTCGGCCCGCCGCCCGCTGAGTTGCGAGATTGATACAACCCCGGCCTCCTGACAGGCTTCGCCCAGGTGCTGTTTGATGCGCGGGATCAGCCCCCAGCCTTCGTAGATCAACCCGGTGTAAAGCTGTATTAGACGTGCGCCGGCTTCGATTTTCGCCAGTGCCGTCTCGCCGCTGTCGATGCCGCCGATGCCAATCAGAGGCACCTGTCCCTTGGTCTCCTGGAAAATCCGCGCAAGCATCCCGGTCGACCGCTTGAACAAGGGCCTGCCCGAAAGCCCGCCAGCTTGCCGTGCCGTAGAACCGGTCACGCCGGGACGCGTAATCGTCGTGTTCGAAACGGCGATACCGTCAACCTTGTGAGCAACAATGCGGTCGCAGATGGGTGCAATATCTTGCTCGGCGATGTCGGGCGCGATCTTAATTATGATCGGCCGCGTCGGCTGCCCCTGCGCAGCTAATCGTGTTCTCGTCTGCATCAGCTGGCCGAACAGGTCGTCAAGGGCCTTTGGCGCCTGCAGGTCGCGTAGTCCCGGCGTGTTCGGCGACGAGATGTTAACGGTGAAGTAGCTCGCGACACCGTTGAAAGCTTCCAGCCCGGCAACGTAGTCCCCGACGCGGTCGTCGGTTTCTCTGTTGGCGCCGATGTTAACCCCTACGATTCCGCCCGCTCGGCCCCGCGCTTCAAGCCGGTGCAGGGCAGCCTCATGACCGCCATTGTTGAAGCCGAGCCGGTTGATCACGGCCCGCTCTTTAACGAGACGGAACACGCGCGGTGTTGGATTTCCGGGCTGCGGTCGTGGTGTCACCGTGCCGATTTCGGAAAAGCCGCAGCCCAGCGCCAGCAAGGCATCGGGCACCCGGGCGTCCTTGTCGAAGCCAGCAGCCACCCCTACCGGATTGGCGAAGTCGAGACCGAGGACGTTTTGATGCAAGGCGCCCGCCCCGCGCTCATCGGTGGGATGTAAGCCCAATTCGAGCGCCCGCAACGCCATTTCGTGAGCATCCTCTGGCGGCAGCGCCATGAGCATCGGCTGCGCCATCTTGAAAATACTGTTGTGCATCAGGCGAGTCCTTCGGGGATTACCGGCACCCCGTTATCATCCAGTGTGAGCGGGCGTACGTTAAGTGCTTTCTGTGGTGGGAGTTCAGCATACAAATGTGGAAAAAGCTCACCGCCGCGCGACGGCTCCCATACCAGCTCTGTGCCAAGGTCGTCAGTGCGGAACTCAACGAGCAGCAAGTCGCGATGTCCGCAAAAGTACTTTGCCGCCGTACCAGCTAACTGCGAGCCGGTCGACAGATGGATGTAACCATCGCGCAGGTCATCGGCGGATCCTTTGTAGCCACCGGCGGCAACCGCCGTCCTCCATTCGGACGCGTCGATGATCTTGTAGGCGAAGTTAGCTGCTTGAGGTCGGGTTGAAGTCACTTGATGCTCATGCATGTTTATAAAGATCGCCGCAAGCGGCGGCTCCATACTGCACCATTCGATCAGAAAATGCCTTGTTTCTTAATGTTCCAATTGAAAGGGTTTTGTGGGCTGACGGATAAATCGAGAGGAGGGGCCGGACTATGTTAGAAGCTTGACCGTTTTCGATTGAAACGATCATAGGGAGGCTGACCGCGATCAATGATAGCGTGGGAGTAAATCCTGATAATCGGATCACTTGCGCGCATCACCCTCCATGATAGCCTGCCAGAAATCCGATCCAGGACAGTGACGTTCTGGCCGCTAGAATCATAAGGCAATAGCAGTGAACGCCACGGGCGCGTTTGAAGCTGGGAGCCTAGCCCAGGACGGGAGAGAATGTTGCAACCACTGCCCACACCCCCGTGTCGATCAGTCGGCTATTCGGGAAAACCCATCAGTTGTCACGGCTGATGTACCAGCGACCCTTCTCCTGGAGTGTCGACGAAGCCGCCCGCCTTTAGGAGGACGTCGCGTATGCCGCCAGCATTGACGAGGGCCAATCGGTCGAACCGGATTACTTCCTGGGCGCCATCCTGCCGTTGGGCAGCTCCGTCCATGGAGGGCTGGGGCGGTCGATGCGGGACTTCGAAATCGCCAATCGACACAGTGTTTGGTAACGATGATAACCCTCGTCAGTACCCCGCGCGATTCCGAGCGGTGCGACAATACCCCGACATCGCAGCGACTCTATGAACTCGCGCGGTCTGCTTTGGTGTCGCTGCTCAACCACATCTGGCGGCTCAATATCGAGACGGCACAGCTCGATGAAAAGGTCAACTAAACCACATCGAGCACCGGAATACGGGCTTCAGGGGCCCTGCAATGGGAAACGGGTCTGTAATAGGACCGCGCGCGTCTTCTTGACAGCTGAATGCTGCTGTTCCCTTGTAAACTCCAAACAATCCTCCTGTGTTTCCATCCGGTCATGACCAACCATCTACGCTCGGACGATATTTGCGTCGGCGATCTGCTGAGCGGCCTCCATGTCTATGAGATTCCCGCGTTTCAGCGCGATTACTCCTGGAATGAGCAACACGCTCAACGCCTCCTCGATGATATCGTATCCGCCTGTGACATCGCGCGTGAGAGTGCCGAACCGTTGCCGTTTTTTCTCGGCACGATGCTGTTTGTGGATTCCGACGAACCTGCCTCAAGCATACGCAGCGCCCTCGTTGTCGACGGTCAACAACGCCTGATAACGCTGACAATACTGGTTTCTGTATTACGAGATCAGGTTGCCGCTGAGCACAAACATCAATTGCACACGCACGTGGCGATTCTCACCAAGGCCGAGCCCTTCGAGTTCGACGTTTTTCACGTCCAGCCCCGTGCTGCCGATGCCCGGTTTCTTGAACGCACCATCCAGCAGCGCGGGGCGACGCGTTTGCCACGTGGCAAGGCGGACTTGAAGCCCTCCAACGAGGCGCAGCGCCGTATGGAGGCAGTGCGAGCATTCTTGGTTAAGCGCATCAAGGGCTATGACCTTGAACGCCGATGGGATGTTGCGAGATTCCTTCTCGACAGCTGCCGCGTTCTTCGGTTGTGGGCGCCGGATATCGACTACGCCTACCGTCTATTCCTCTCTATCAACAAGCCCGGCCAGCCCCTGAGCGATGAGGACATCGTGCTCGCCGAGGTCGTCGGCCCTCTCGCCGTCGCGCAGCGCCGCCGCTATGACACGATCATCGCGCAGATGTCCCGTTACCGCGAACCACAAAACAAAGGGCGACGTCAAGACAAGACGTTCTTCACCCACCTGGCGTTGGCACAGAAGTGGGCGAGAAGCGACCGAATGATTAGCTTGCTGCGCCGGGTTGTGGCCCGAGAAGGCGGTCCCATTCGCTTTGCCAGCAACGTGTTTGAGCCAATGGCGGAAGCCTACCTTGTCACGCGAGGCGACTGGCCCCGGGAAGCTTATACTCAAGATGTCTGGCATCTATTGGATTGTCTGCGCGTTTTGGAACGCTTCTGCGATAGTGAATGGGTCGCTCCTGCCATGTTGGCGCTGGCCCGCCTCAAGGATGATCAGCCGCGCTTGAGTGCGTTCCTTCGCGCGCTGGATCGTTATGCTCACGTTCAGGTCTTGACTCGCGAGGCAGCCGATGATCGCCGCGCGGCATACCGCCCGGTGATTGATAATATCTTGCGCAGTGAGACCTTCCCGGAGCCCGAATTTCTTTTCCCGCTTGACGAGCGCGGGCAAGCGGCTGCTGTACGCAGGGCCGCTTTGAAACTCAAGGGAACGGCCAACGGCGCCGACAAGGTAATTCTGCTGCGCCTTGATGCGCATCTGTCGGGCCGGGCGATGTCGGACTACTTACATCTCACCGAGGCGAGGTTCGTGGATCAAAATCTGCTGACTCTTGAACACGTTCTGCCCAACGGTGAAACGTTGGCGAAGTCGAGTGGTTGGCGCCCGGAGTTCGCACAAATCAGCTATCGTCGTGCCATGGCAAATTGTTTAGGAAACTTGGTGCTGCTGGAGGGCGGCCGCAACAACGCCGCTGGTCAGGCTGATTTCAGCGAGAAGAAAAGCAGATACTTTTCCGGCGAAGCTCATCATGAACTCCTCCTCACCGATCAGATCCGCAACGCGGATAGTTGGACGCGTGAAACCATTGAAAACCGCTATCGCCACCTGATGACAGCCTTCCTCCAGGTCTGGGATTTCGCGGCGCCAATTCCCAATCTGCCTCCGGTGCCGGACACTGAGTAGGAATCTAATAGTCTAAATCCGGAAGCCGGTAACCTCTCCACCTTGCCTTAGGCTACCGGAACTGGAGCAGTTCTGGTCCGAACCAGCACTCACCTATGGCAAACCGCTGCTGCTGCAAGTCCAGCGGTACAACGGCGGGTCAGCATCGGGGTGCTGCAGCTCGATACGCCAAGCCTGAAAGCTATGGCCAGATGAGCAAATGCGATGAAAAGGATGCCGCCGTGGTTAGCCTTGGGTCCAACAGGAGATTGCAAGTGCTAATCTGTCACAGTAAGTTGTTGAACGCACGGGTGTCCGGCCCACCACAGAATGTTTGACGGTACTACCATCATACTGATCGCGCTCACCTACGTTAGCGCGCTCTTTGTCCTCGCCTGGCTTGGCGACCGCATGCTTACGGTCGGCACGTCGAAGGGTCGCCCGCTGATCTATGCGCTGTCGCTGGCGACCTATTGCAGCTCATGGACGTTTTTTGGCAGCGTCGGGCTGGCCGCGGGGACCGGGTTCGATTTCGTACCCGTCTATCTCGGCCCGATTTTGATGTTCACCCTCGGCCTGCCGCTGCTGTCCAGAGTTGTGCGCCTGGCCAAGGGACAAAACACCTCCTCCGTCGCCGATTTTCTCGCTGCTCGCTACGGTAAGAGTCAGGCGGTGGCCGCACTAGTGACCCTCGTTGCAATCGTCGGCACGCTGCCCTACCTCGCACTTCAGCTGAAAGCCATATCGGCTTCTATCGAGGTGATCCTGGCTGGAGGCGAACTCGTCCCAATCGAGCTGCCGAGGATTGGCTTCGCAGATTCCGCCTTCTTGATCACCATTGCCCTTGCGGTTTTCACGATCCTCTTTGGCACGCGCCACGTTGATGCGACCGAGCATCAGGAAGGACTGATGCTAGCGATCGCGGCTGAATCCGTCGTTAAGCTCACGGCCTTTCTCGCAGTGGGTTTGTTCGTTATGCTGACCTGGAATGGAGGCCCCACCGGCCTTTATGCCGACGCAAGGGCAGCCCCAGCCGTTGCCGATGTTTTCTCGCGTCCCTTCCATGGCGGCACATGGATGACGGTGACATTCTTGAGTTTCGTTTGCGCGATCCTCTTGCCCCGCCAGTTCCATGTGACAGTCGTCGAGAACAATTCACAAATGGAGCTTCGGCGAGCGGCGTGGCTGTTCCCGCTCTACCTAGTTTTGATCAACCTGCTCGTCGTGCCGATCGCTGCAGCCGGCCTCTTGAGCTTTTCGCAAGGCAAAGTCGACCCGGATATGTTCGTCATCGGCCTGCCCGTGAGTTCCGGCGTCGAGTGGATGTCCATGATCGCCTTCATAGGTGGATTATCCGCTGCGACGGCCATGGTTATTGTCGAAGCGATCGCCCTTTCGATCATGGTTTCAAACGGCGTCGTCGTGCCGTTGCTACTTCGCAATAAGGTGGCCGAGCATGTGGCGCAGGAGGACATGGCAGGCCTACTGCTGATAATCCGCCGCGTCGCCATCGTTGTCGTCCTGCTGCTCGCCTATTTCGTGTTCGTTGCTCTTGGTGACGCCCAGATTCTCTCGACTATTGGCCTCATTTCATTCGCCGCCATAGCACAATTGGCTCCGGCTTTTTTCCTCGGGCTGTTCTGGAATAAAGGCACCGCGCGGGGAACCTTGGCGGGCTTGGTCGTCGGTTTTGCGGTATGGGGTTACACGCTATTGCTGCCTTGGATTGTCAAGGCCGGCTGGATCCCCGGCGACATCATTGCCAACGGCCCCTTCGGCATCAACATGCTACGGCCCGAGGCGCTGCTATACCTCTACTTCGAGCCATTGACCCACGGTGTCATTTGGAGCATCGCGCTGAACACCGCCACCTATGTCGTGGTCTCGTTATTACACGGGCCGTCGCCTATCGAACGATTGCAGGCGCACGTCTTTGTTGACGATGAACGCCAGGGACCGCTGCCGCAGCCAACACAAAGACTGTGGCGATCCTCCATCACCGTGGGCGATTTGCGGTCTACCGTGGCCCGCTATCTTGGAAGTGAACGCGCCAAACGCTCATTCGACGAATACGCCTCAAGCCGCGGCGTCACACTCAACGTCAACAGCGAAGCCGATCTGCAACTCGTTCGCTTCACTGAACATTTACTGGCAAGCTCAATTGGCGCCGCCTCGTCGCGGCTTGTGCTGTCATTGTTGCTGCGCAGGGAGAACATGACCGGAAAGAACGCGATGCAACTCCTCGACGATGCTTCTGAGGCTCTGCAATACAACCGCGATCTTCTGCAGTCCGCACTCGATCAAGTTCGCCATGGTCTCAGTGTGTTCGATACCGACATGCGGCTGATTTGCTGGAACCGTCAGTTCCGGAAGATTCTGGGTGTGCCGCCGGAACTGGCTCGCATCGGTGCGCCTCTCGACCGAATTTTGAAAGCACTGGCCGAACGCGGGGACTTCGGGCCTGGCGATCCCGAGGAACAGGTCGCCGATCGGCTGCTGCGGCTGGCCGTGACCAAGGAGACCTTCCAAGAAAAGCTCGACAACGGCGAACGCATTCTGGAAGTACGCACCAGTCCGATGCCTCAAGGTGGTATTGTGACGACCTTTTCTGACATCACCGATCGCATGGCAGCCGCCTCGGCGTTGGCCCGCGCCAACGAAACACTGGAGCGCAGGGTCCGCGAACGCACCGCCGAGCTGCTCGATCTCAACGCTGCGCTTGAGAAAGCCAAAACCAAGGCCGATGAGGCCAACCTCGACAAGACGCGCTTTCTCGCCGCCGCCAGTCACGATGTTCTACAGCCTCTGAACGCAGCGCGTCTTTATGCGACAAGCCTGCTGGAACGGCCGTTGGACGATACCTCATCCGGGCTCATCAGCAACGTCGACGCTTCCCTAAATGCCGTTGAAGAGATCTTTTCAGCACTGATCGACATTTCGCGAATGGATTCCGGCCGGCTGAGCGTCGATATCGAATCCGTTTCACTTGCTGAAATATTCGAGAGTCTGAGCGTCGATTTTGCTCCTGCTGCGCGCGAACGAGGACTGACCCTTAAAATCGTACCGACGTCATTGTGGGTGCGTTCAGATCGCCGGCTACTCCGCCGCGTGCTGCAAAACTTCGTCTCCAACGCTATAAAATATACGCGGCAAGGCAAGGTTATCCTTGGTGCACGCCGCATGGGTGATGAGGTTTACATCCAGGTCCTCGATACCGGTCCAGGCATTCCCGATGACCAGCGTCAGCTGATTTTTCGGGAATTTCAACGTTTGGAAGGAGCAGGCAGCACGGTCGCTGGGCTCGGTCTGGGACTTTCCATTGTGGAACGTATTTGCCGCATTCTACACCACCGCATCGAGCTCAACTCACAAGCCGGGAAGGGCTCCTCCTTCGCCATCCTAACCCCACGCAGCGAAGCCTTGCACACCGATCCAATACCTGTGTCCGCGGTGCGTCCGCCACCTGGAACACTGGCCGGCATTTCGGTCCTCTGCATCGACAACGAGTCAGCGGTATTGGCTGGGATGGAAATGCTCTTGACCGGATGGAAATGCGACGTCAGAACAGCTCCGAGCACGGCTGAAGCTCTGCGCGTGGTCCAAGCCGCCGGTGGGGGCCCGGAAATAGTCCTTGCCGACTATCATCTCGACTTGGGAACCGGGCTCGATGCAATTGGCGCACTACGCGAGGAACTGGGTGTCGCGCTGCCTGCCATTATCATTACTGCCGATCATACGCCGGAAGTGGAACGCCTAATCCGCGATGCCGACGTCGGACTCTTGCGCAAACCACTTAAAGCGGCCGCCTTGCGCGCGTTGATGACGCGCCTCCTGCAAAGCCGCAGAAACGCTGCCGAGTACAGTGGCGTCAGGTGAGGTCCGGTTCGGTCAATCCCCATCCGGCAGTGCTTGATCTGCGCGGTCAGCCTGAGACGTTTTGCCAATCCCGGGTGTCGATCTTGTTGACGGCGATCACCGCCTGCGTGCGGCTGTCGACACCAAGCTTCTGTAAAATGGCCGAGACATGCGCCTTGATCGTCGCTTCTGAGACGGACAGCTTGTATGCAATCTGCTTGTTGAGAAGCCCCTCGCCGAGCATCATCAAGACCCGCACCTGCTGCGGCGTCAGCGTCGATAGCCGTCCCAACATGTCGGAGGTCTCTTCGTCCATGGAGCCGCTCAAATCGACGTCCGGCGGTGTCCAAACCTCACCGCCAAGGACCTTCGCCACGGCCTCCCGAATATGCTCGATCGGCTGCGATTTTGGAATGTATCCTGAGGCACCAAACTCGATGCAGCGCCGGATCGTTACTGGGTCCTCGTTGGCCGAACACACGACCACGGGGACTTCAGGGTGCTGAGCACGCAGGAACATCAAGCCCGACAGGCCCTGCACACCCGGCATGTTCAAATCAAGTAGAACCAGATCGACGTCCTTTTTGACGCCAAGCTGCTCGTTTAGCTCATCAAGCGACCCCGCCTCCTGAAAGTCTGCGTCCATGGAGGCACTGAGAGCTTGGTTCAGCGCACCGCGAAAGAGTGGATGATCGTCCACTATGGTAATGCGGTAACCAGCCATGAATCATCTCCCTGGAAGCTTTTGTTACTTGAGTAGACACAGCGCCGCGAAACAAAACACCGAATCTGCACCGCCAGCGTTTGTCACAAGTGCGGTTCGCGCGTCTTACAACCGACACAGGTCACGAATTAAGCAGCATGCGACACCATGTGGCAAGTTTGCCATTCTCGAGGACTTCGTTATCCATGAATTCTCAAGCTGCCGCAGGCCCCAGGCTGTCTTAATTGCGCGCTGCAGCAACTTTCAGGAGCCGACCATGATCGAACGGAAGGAACGCAAACCTTACTGGCGCCACACCAAGTGGCAGATGATCGCAAGCCTAATCCCGTTTCTGATAGCGCTCATCGTCTTGCCGCTCTATGCGGAAGGTCTTAACCACAACAAGTTTCTCGGTTTTCCATTGGGGTACTTGCTGGCTGCTCAAGGTTTGTTTCTGATTGCGCTCATAACGATTGGCGGCTTCGTCAATCGCCAGGATGCGATCGACCATTGGCATGGTGCGCATGAGGACAATTGAGCGACGGCGCCAAGCACGAGAATAGATTCCGTCATTTCTCCAAGGTTGAAGCAGCGGTTGGCGTACTGCGCCAGGACCAAAAAGCCGAGCCAATCTCGCATTATGCTGTCATAGGGGCTCCACGAACAGATGACCTTCACGCCGCGAGGACGGTTCATCAACCCCCGCCTCGGCATCTATTTTGGGATCTTCACCAGCGGATTCGCCTCCTTGGTGCTGATCTTGTTGATGCTGGAGCAAATGGGAGTGTCGCATGGAGTTCTGAGTGGCGCGATGCTGACCGGAGCGCTAGTCGCGTTCTTGTTGATTGCTGTCGCCAGCACGACGCGTGAGCCATTGGAGTTTTTCGCTGCCGGCCGCCGTGTCCCCGCTGTCTACTGCGGCTTGAGTCTCGCCTCTTCAACGCTTGGCGCTACTGGCGTTGCCTGTGTCACCGGCGCATTCTTCCTGATCGGCTCCGATGCCATTTGGATCATGGCGGGGGGCTGCGCAGGTTACGTAATCATGGCGGTTTTGCTGGCCCCTTTCTTTCGAAAGTTCGGCGCCTTTACTCTACCTACCTATCTCGGACGACGCTTTGACAGCCGCAACGTTCGCATTGTTTCAGCAGCGTTGTTGGCCGTTCCCACATTATTGATACTCGCAGCCGAACTCAGTATCGGCGCCAAAGCAGTTGAATGGCTGTTAGGGGCGGGCCCGGCTTTCGCCACCGCGGTGATGGTCCTTGCCGTGATCGGCGGCCTTGTTTTTGGCGGCATGCGGGCGTTGACGTGGTCCAGTGTCGCCACTGGCGTGACCGCCATTCTTGCACTGGTCGTGCCGGTCGGTATCGTTGCGGTGCTGCTGGGGTATCTGCCACTTCCGCAACTGAGCCACGGCCCGATGATCAGGGCCATCGGCCGCTCCGAGGCGATCGCGGCCATGCCGATCGTCCTGCAGCCGCCGCTAGGGTTTCACTTGCCTCACGATGGTCTTCAGGCTGTTGTGAAGCGTTTCTATGAGCCCTTCGGCGCAATCGGTCCGTTGGCCTATACGCTCGCCACGCTGACCACGATGATGGGTGTTGCGGCGGCCCCCTGGGTGCTTCCGCGCGTAGCCACGACACCCGGCGTCTATGAAGCCCGAAAGGCGCTCGGCTGGGCTTGCTTCTTTTTCGGCTCGATAATGTTGACCGCGCTCACGATCGCCGTCTTCATGCGTCATTATCTGATGCAGGTGGCCGGTGCGTCGATCGCGGCGCCACCGGAATGGTTGCGTAGCCTGGTTACTTTGCGCCTGGCGGAAATGTCGACAAGAAGCAATAAACTCGCGGTGGGCGACATTGCCTTTGATCGCGACAGCATTGTCCTTGCCTTGCCGCATGCCGCCGGTCTTCCAGATGTCTTTGCCTATCTTGCGGCCGCGGGAATTGTTGCCATTGCGTTTGCCGCAGCTAGCGCCGCTGCGCTGACGCTGGCCGCCATGCTCTCCGAGGACATAGTTAGTGGACTGAGTTGGCAGCCTCCAGCGACGGGGGTTCGGCTCGGCACGGTGCGGTTCATGATTGTTCTAGTCGCTGGTTTTGGCGGCTTCGTAGCCGTGCTGGCGAAAGGCGATCCGCTGAAATTACTGCTCTGGGCTCTGGCATTGACTGCTTCCGCCGGATTTCCGGTGTTGGTGGCGTCGATTTGGTGGAAGCGGGTCAATCAGTTCGGGGCCTTGGCTGGAATTGTCACTGGCTTCGCCGTCGCTGTGCTGATGATATTGGCTTCCGAGGCTGAGCTGATCGGGCTGTCGAGCGCACTTGCGGCGATCGTGGCAGTGCCAGCAGGCCTATTGGCTCTCATCTCAGTCAGCCTGCTCACCCTGCCACCGACCCGGCACTCACTGGAACTGGTACGCGATGTCCGCGTTCCTGGTGGTGAGATCCTCTATGACCGCGAAATGCGCATTCAGCGCCAGAAAGAGCGTCGGCGGCCGTAACACGGTGGTCTCCGCCGGCATCTGTGCCGTGCTGCTTGATTTGGAGGTCCGTTGGATCTCGCAGACGCTCAACCAAGGCTCAAGCCTCGTTGGTCGTCCTCTCATCGCTACGAACTTTGCCATTAAAATGCAGGACCAACTCGCGCCGATGAGGCCGAGCGCGGTGCTCTACGATGTAGAGCCCTTGCCAGGTTCCAAGCACCATCCGGTCACGTTGGATTGGAATCGAGAGCGAGGTTTCGGTCAGCATCGTCTTGATGTGAGCCGGCATGTCGTCAGGTCCTTCACTCTTGTGCCAATAATCGGCATCCTCTGGTGCCAGCACGTTCAACCGCTGCATAAGGTCTCTTTGAACATCCGAATCGGCGTTTTCCTGGATAACGAGCGACGCCGACGTGTGCCGGATGAACACCGTTAGGAGACCATCCCGCGCACGGTTTTGTAGAAGCCAACCACCGACTTTGTCCGAGATGTTGTAAAAACCCGGCCCGGTCGTTTGGATTGTCATCCGGTCGATCGCCTGCTGCAGCGTTTCCATCACTCAGAGCTGCGTCGGGTCACGCGGTGGGTCGTCAGATTTGGGCGGGCTGTCGGGAGTGCGGTTCGGATCGGTCTTGTCGCCGAAATCTTCAAACCTCTCGCGAAATTTGCGAATCATGCGTTCTAGGTAGTCGACGGCAAGGTCGACATCTTCCTCATCAGGAAGTTTTAGCTCCGGTAATCCGCCGGGAGGAAGGCCGCCCGGAGGTCCCCCGACCTGTGGACCACCGCCCGGACCGCTGTCGCCGGGCTTTCCTGTGACGAAGGTCTCTTCCAAGCGGCGTACTTCGTCCTTGAGCTCCGTATTCTCGGCCTTGAGCCGGTCAAGCTCGTCACGCAGCGCCTTTTGTCGATCATCCATCGGTAGGCACGACCAGCCGCTCCCGCGTTTGGTGCAAAGCGCCATCGAGCCGGTTTCCTTGTCGAGGCGGACAAAGCCGTCGTCGACTGGGGACATCGTGAAACGACCGCTGGACTCAGCCTGAGCAGCAACGGTCGTCAGCGCAACAACGGCGGCTGCAAGTGCGGGATAGAAGCTCAAAGCACTCACGGTGTGTCTCCAATTTAGCTGGTTTTGCTTGGCTAGGATGCAAGCTCAGTTGTCCTGCAAAAGCTAGCTGTAAACGGTGTCAATTCTAGCGGGTCTGACTGGAATTTCAGCCCCTTTTGCCAAAAACACGGTACAGACCGGAAACGGATCAAGCCGGAATAAACGGCTATGTCTAGAAGCTCGGCGCAGAGATTCTCGTGAGTCCTGTGCAAGTCGTTGGTCAAATTTCACTCGAATGTGAACCGGTCGTCCAAGAATAGAAAGCACTTTAACCGAACATTTACTACGAACTGAGAGCTTTGCTTCATCAGGTTTCAAAATTGTGCCGCGTCTGAACCCGTATCCTGCTCAAAGACCGGCCGATGGCAAACGGACCCACGCCCACCCTCCGTGATCGGAATCGCTGGCCGCTGAGAGCGCAGACCGAGTGACAGGGGACTGGGAAGCAATGCCGCTACAACACGATCAAACGACCAGCGCACGAGCCATTGTTGCCGACGATGCACGCGCCAGCGTCCCCGCCGGTGACATGCAAGCAACCCTCAAGCTCATTGCCACGCAAGTCGAGGACGCCGATCGTCGCCACGCGCAGATGCTGAGCGAAATGGTTGAGCGGCTCAACGGCATCTGCAAGGAAGCGCAGCTGGCCCGGGCCAAGGTCCCCCCCGCATTCGCTCCCGCGCTTGAGCGAATCCAGGAAGGCATCGAGCAACTGGCCGGTCTTGCGGCGAGTGATGATGCCACCGAAACCGCCGAGCACATCGCGTCCATCGTAGCCAGCGTCCCCGCCGGTGACATGCAAGCAACCCTCAAGCTCATTGCCACGCAAGTCGAGGACGCCGACCGTCGCCACGCGCAGTTTCTGAGAGAAATGGTTGAGCGGCTCAACGGCTTTTGCAAGGAAGCGCGGCTGGCCCGGGCCAAGGTCCCCCCTGCATTCGCTCCTGCGCTTGAGCGCATCCAGGAAAGCATCGAGCAACTAGCCGGTCTTGCGGCGGGTGATGATGCCACCGAAACCGCCGAGCCCATCGCATCCATCGTAGCCATAGCAAGCAACGAAACAGGTTCGGCGGCATCCACGGATTCCGCCAAACCGGTTGAATTTGCTGAACCTGCAGAATTTGCCGGAGCCGATGTTGAAGAATTGATCGCGGAGAAGGCGCCGCAATTCTTCGAAGAAGCTCAGGGCGAGGCTGACGATGAGTTTTGTGGTGTCGCTAGAGAGCCATCAGACGAAGACCGCGATCGGCAGATTTACGCGTTGATTTCGGACATGTTCCCGCCCGCCTATCCCGTTTCAGAGCAAGACGATATTCCAACGGAAGAGAGCGCTGACGACATGCTCATCTCCGATAACGTCATTACAGACAACGCTGCCGACCGTACTGACCTCCCTCCACACGATCAGCGGGACGGCTTTGGCGCATCGATAGCGTCGGTGGTCAAGGAAAGTGCACCCGTGGCGGCTGACGTGAACGTCAAGCCGGCTAACGATGACCGGCTTCAGCCGCCAGTTCTGGCCACCGTTGCCGGCGACCAAGAGCAGCCTTGGGATCGAGAATCCGCTGAAGCCCTCACTCGCATCTACGAATCTGATGAAGCCGCTCTCACCATGTTCCCCACGATGCTTCCTGGAATGCTCGCAGAGATGCCAGGCGCCGTGCCGGCTGCGGTTGATGCTTCGCATTCGGAGCTCGACCAACTTTCGAAAGTCGAGCCTGCGTTGGAACCCGAAGAGGCATTCGACGAAGGATCTGAAGATGCCGCCGAAATTTCAGCAGGAGAAGCCGAAGTGCTGGCCGTGCAGGCGGACAGTGCCGATATAGAACCGGAAACCGGGGCAGCTGGGAACACCGGCAAGTTGAATGACGTCCAGCCGATCGAACAGGCTTGGCTTGAGGATCGCTTCGCCGAAATCGCCATCAAGATCGAAGAAGCAATGGCCGCCCTGCGGGAGGACGAAATACTTCAAGACTTGAGTCGCCGCTTCGGTGAATTCGAAGAGCGAGTCGGAACGGCGCTTGAGGATGTCGCCACGCGCCAAGACATTGATGCCTTGAAGGCCGCCGAAGCTCAGATCGATTCCATGGCCGGATATTTCGAACGCGTCGAGGCTCAGTTCGGGCGTATCGACACGCTGGAAAGCCAACTTGAGAACATCATCGAGCGCATTTCTGACGACCACTTGTCGCAGCATTTTTCCCAGCAACACGAAGCCGCTCAGGCCGACTTCGCAAATCTCGCGGAAACCACCGCCGAGAATGTCGCACGTCGTTTTCTTGCCGACTTCAACGCCGGCGGTGAGAACGCACGCATCGCGGATATTCGTGAGTCACTTGAGGCCTTCATGGCCGAGCGCCGCGAACACGATTCGAATTCGGCGGGCATGCTCGATACCGTCCAGCAGGCGTTGATCAGGGTTCTCGACCGGGTTGAGGCGATGGACGATGGCTCAGTGAATCCGCCCATGATGTCCCCCGTTGATATCGATCCAGACGAACTGCCGCCCGAGGAGTTGGCGGGCATGTTTGAACCAGAATCCTTCGACGAGGAGGACGATGCTCAGCAAAAACAGGCTGAGGCAGCGAATAGTCAGTCCGGACCACAGGATCATCAACGTCGGCTGGATTATCCCGCAGCAGTGATGGGCTTGAGCGATCGTGAAGAGGCTGAGCCGTTTCAGCAGGTAGCTGAGCAGCAGCCTCAGCCGAGCGGCGAAGCTCAACAGCAGCCCTTCGAAAAGAACGAAACGGCGCCATACGCCAACGAATCCACCGTCCCTCAAGACCTCCATGCCGGCGAGGTTGCAGTCGAGCCATTGGCCCCGGATTTCGAGCCGGCCGACGACACCAGTGACCTGACGCCCATGAGCGCCATTGATCGCTTGCGCCAGGAATTCATCGCCGACGCGAAACGCGCGCGCCGAAATGTCGCCCAGCAATCTGCGAATGAAACGCAACAGCAATCGAAACTGACATCGCTGCCAAGCAAATTAGGTATTCCGAAATTGTCGAGTCTCGGTCTTTCCTTCGGCGGCGCCAAGTCCGAGGCTCAGCCCGAGCCTCAACCCGAGCTTCAGTACGAGACCACCGACCAGACCTCCGTGTTTGATGCGGCGCCAGTCGAGGGCGAAGTGGCCACGGAGACGTCCCGCTTCACCGTGACACGCAGTAAAATTCTCATCGGCGCGATGATCGTCCTCTTTGCCACCGCCGGTGCGTTGCTCATGATGCGCGGTAAATCGGAACGGACTGATATCGCTCCGCCAGCCCAAATCCAGCAAACAATCGGTGGTGGGACATCCGGACCCGAGTTGATGAACCCGCAGCAAGCGGCACCAGCCGAAGAAGGTCGCCAAGGCAGCCTCGAGGGCGGGCGCGTCTACGACGGTGAATTTAATTACGACGTCGCGCCCCAGCAGAACGGCAAGCCATTTGCATCGGCACCAGCCGGGATCGCGCTTGCTGGACTTGATAAGGAAGCGGACGCGATCGCACTGACGAAGGCACGCCGTAGCCAAGCATTGGCCAAGATGTCCTCCGACCTTGGCATTGCCGCCGCCTACGCCACTCCTGCCAGCTTGATCCCAGATCAAGTCCAACCGCAGTCGGTTGAACTCAATACGGGGTCAGTGGCCAAATCGGGCAAGGGTCAGCACTTGGACCTTCCGCCAGCATCGGTGGGACCGCTTTCGCTGCGTATTGCCGCGGCGAAGGGTGACCCATCCGCTCAGTTCGAAGTCGCCGCGCGTCTCGCTAGCGCCACCGGAGCAGCACAGGATCTGAAGGCTGCTGTGCAATGGTACAAACTCTCGGCCGCACAAGGCTTCGCACAGTCTCAGTACCGTATTGGGACGCTCTACGAGCGCGGCGTTGGAGTGAAAAAGGACCTCGCAAGAGCAAGCATTTGGTACGAGCGCGCCGCAGCCAAGGGGAACATCAAGGCGATGCACAATCTCGCGGTTGTTACCGCCGCTCGTCACAACGGAGAGCCTAACTACGCCGCCGCAGCCAAGTGGTTTGAGAAGGCTGCCCAACACGGTTTGAGCGACAGCCAGTACAACATGGCCGTTCTGCATGAATCTGGCCTTGGAGTTAACAAGGACCTCGGACGTGCTTTCTACTACTACGCGCTTGCTGCGGCTACTGGGGATGAGCAAGCCGCCGACCGCCGCAATGTGGTGCGTGCCAAGCTGTCTCCTGGCGACATCACGACTATTGAACGTCAGATCGAAGTATTCCGCCCGACGCGCACCGATCGCATCGTTAACGACGCGCGTGTCGCTGGAGATGACTGGAAGAAACGCGCTAATCACAAGTACTGATCGGCGCCAACGACAGAACACCGTGACTCAGATTGAGAGCCGCGGCGGATGCAATCCGTCGCGGCTTATCGCGACTGCGGGGTTCAGTACTCCGCTTGCCGGCGCCGGATTTGAATGAGTTTCTCCGACGCAGCAAGTGCCTCGGCCAACGTGCAAATGCCGTTGGCTTCCAACAAGTCGACCATCTTCAAGAACACTTGCGCCGTTGCCAGGGAATCGCCAAGCGCGGTATGCCGCTTGTCCTCCGGGATCTCAATGCTGAAGCGTTCGGCAACGGCATCGAGCGTGTGCTGATCGGTATGGTCGTGCACGATAGCTGACAACAGCACAGTGTCGAGAACAGGATTGTCGAGACGGACGCCGGTTTCCTTCTCTTTCAACTCGATGAACCGCAGATCGAATGCCGCATTATGGGCGACCAGAATGCTGTCTCCGATGTAGTCGCGGAACCGGGGCAACACATCCTGGACCGGCGGCTGTCCGATCACCATGTCATCGGAAATCCCATGCACGAGCGTTGAGGCTTTCGGGATCGCCCGCCCAGGGTCGATCAGTTTGTCAAAGCTCTCTCCTGTCAACACGCGTCCGTTGACGATGCGCACGCCGGCGATCGAAATCATCTCATCGCCGTTGCTGGGCTCAAGACCGGTCGTCTCTGTGTCGAACACAACGTAGGTGAGATCGCGCAGCCGGCGTGTTGCCAGATCTCCGCCATCGTCAATGCGCGGCAACAGATCGAAATCGTAGAATTCAAGCCGGATTGGGGGGGCACCGCTTTCCTGCTTGGTGTGCTCGGCGACGGGGTCAGGCATCGGAATGCGCAGGCGCGACCGGCCATCGGCGATCCGCTCACACCAGGCATCCGAGCGATGGTGTTCGAGAATGTCGCAACCCGTCATGGTACCGGCGCCGTTCTCGATCTGCTCGTTGAGCCAGGATTCAAGTATGCTGGCTCGGACCGGATCTCCACTCCAGCTGATATCGACGTAACGCCGCTTCTCACCTCGGGTCGCCTCGAGAGTATAAGTCTGAGCACCACTCTCCTCGAGGATGCCGCGGATCAGTCTGTCCATCAGTTCGATAACTGTGTTGCTGTCGCAGTGCAGCCAGCGAGGCTCGCCGCTGACGTCGCACCTCAGGACTGGGTGGTCGCGGTAACGTCGGGCCAAGCAGCTCAAGAGGTTGGCCGAGTTGACATCGCTCAT